>JAUPTV010000231.1 GCA_030917925.1 Pseudomonadota bacterium | reverse complement strand
TTTCGATCCGTTTCGTGCGTACCCTATGCGTGTCTGCAACCGAAGGTTTCAGAGCTTGGAGTTGAGGAAGCGCCCCAAGGTGAGTCTTGAACCTCCGTACAACGTAGCCCCTTTCGACATTCCGGTCAGGCGGGCTTAGGCTGGTCAACCGAGCTTGTCTCCAAGCTCCCGCCTTCAGGCGGGGGTAGTTGACCCGTGGCCGGTTAAATATTCAACGGGTGACGGGAGTGGAATCCCTGCTGATTGTACAGATCTTCGCGTGATTTTCCCGGTAGCGATTCAGACCCGATTACGCTACCGTTGGATGTTGCTACTTTTGCTGCTAATTCACACACGCTATGACCCTCGAACCCCTGCTGACCCTGATCGAAATCAGCGCCATTGTGGCGTTTGCTATCTCCGGCCTGATCGAGGCCGTCCGCAAGCGGATGGATGTGATCGGCGTCTTTTCCGTCGCCTTCGTGACAGCATTCGGCGGCGGCGCTCTGCGCGATGTGCTACTGGACCGGCGGCCGCTCTTTTGGGTGCAGCATCAGGAATATGTCTGGCTGGTGTTAGTCCTGACGCTGATCGGACTGCCGCTGTTGCGGGTACTGCGCCATCGATGGGTGAATCGAGTGATGGAAGTCACTGATGCACTGGGGTTGGGATTATTCGCAATTTCCGGCGCATCGCTGGCGCTGGCGGCGGGGATGCCCCTGATCATCGTAGCGCTGATGGGGGTGATTACCGGCGTTTTCGGCGGCGTGATGCGCGATGTTCTGTGCAATGAAATTCCCATGGTGTTCCACGATCATCGTCCCTATGCCTTGTGCGCATTCGCTGGCTGCTGGGTCTTTATCGGCCTGAATTTCATCGGCGCTGAGGCCTGGCTGGCGCTGCTGATCGGTGCCGGAATCACCGCAGGATTACGACTATTGGCCCTGGCACTGGATTGGCGGATTCCCTCCTGGCCGCATCAGATCGAGGATTAAGCGCCATGGACACGGCCTGGCACCAACCGTAATCATCATGTTAATCCTGACCTATCTATCCGTCGGACTCTTGCTGGGATTAAGCGGCGGATTGGCGCCGGGACCGTTATTGACCCTGGTGGCCAGTGAGACCTTGCGCCATGGCGCGGCGGCTGGGGTGCGGATTGCGCTGGCCCCGTTGTTGACCGATGCGCCGATTATTCTGGTGACGCTGCTGTTGTTGCGACCACTGGCCGACCAGCAGATGCCGCTGGCGTGGCTGCATCTGGGCGGCGGGCTGTATCTGGGCTGGCTGGCGCTGGAAGGTTTGCGCTTTCGGGGCGCGGATTTAGCGCCTGTCGAATCAGCGGGTTCATGGCGACGCGGGGTGATCGCCAATTTCCTCAATCCGAGTCCTTATCTGTTCTGGCTGAGCGTAGGCGCGCCGACGGTGCTGACCGCATGGCAAGCAGGTTGGCAGGCGGCAACCGCTTTTATCGCGGCGTTTTATGTCGTGCTGGTGGGATCAAAAGTGGCGCTGGCGCTGGGTCTGGGTCGCAGTCGGCGGGCGCTGCGCAGTCGGGGCTATCGGTTGATTATGCGCGGCCTGGGCGGATTACTGCTGGTTTACGCCCTGCTGTTCCTGATTCAGGGCTGGCGGTTACTGGCCAGTTCACCGCCCGGCTGATGGCGTCGTTCAGGCCAGTAACTTGCCACACTGGATGGCAATGAACTCTACCGCTTCGTCCACGGTGGCCAGCGAGGTTTCGTAACCGTCCGCCTGATAACCGAACATACCTTTTTTGTAGCGGTTATTGCCGGGATGATAAAGCTGAATGGTTAACTGGATGGTGGGCCGGTGGGGGCCGGTGCGGAAATCGATTTGAATTTTGTCGTTGAAAACCCAGAAATAATTGACCCGTGGATGCGCTTCAATCTGGGGTTTTATTTTGCAAACCTCGTCCTTGACCCGCTCAAAATCCCGCTCCAGCGCAGTCAGCACCCGTTCCTGACCGGTTTGTTGCTGGTCTTTTTCCTTGCGGAACTGATCAACCGCCTGATTGAATAATGCGCTGATGTCTTTGGCCATGCTCAACTTGCTCCATTAAAAATCAGTGATCATTATCAGCCGGTATTAGTGGATTTTCAATCACTCAGGTTACAACGTTGGTTTCCAGCAACACTATGCCCGGTTGGCGAATCACTTCGGCGTAGAACCGGCCGCTGGCCTTGAGCGTTCGCTGTTGCGTCGCATAGTCAACGTGCGTCAGGCCAAAACGCGGTGTATAGCCATGCGCCCATTCAAAGTTATCGAACAGTGACCAGGCGAAGTAGCCACGCAGGTCTACGCCACGATTGCGGGCGTCCAGCGCGGCCCGCAGGTGATCGCGCAGGTACCGTTGCCGCAGGGGATCGTCGACTAACCCTTCGGTCTGCGGCGGATCGTAGAATGCCGCGCCATTTTCGGTGATGTACAGCGGCAGCGGCCCGTAGCGGCGGGCTACCCATTCCAGAATATCGGTCAGCCCCGTTGGATACACTTCCCAGTCCAGGCTGGTATACGTCTGCCCCGGTTGGGGAACCCGGGCGGCTTGCATCGGCCAGTCGTTGGCATCGTTGCGCACCACTTGCCGGCTGTAATAGTTGACGCCCAGGAAATCGACGGGTTGGCGGATGAAGTCGAGATCGGCATCCGGAAATTTCGGCCAGGCCGCGCCGAACATTTCGGTCAGTTCCGGGGGATACGCGCCCAGAAAAACGGGGTCGAGATAGTGGCGATTCCAGTAGGCGTCGGCGCGCATGGTGGCCGCTAGATCTTCCGCTGATGCGGTCGCCGGGTATTTCGGCTCCAGATTGACCACCAGACCGATCTGATGGCGACCGACGGCGCGGTAGGCTTGCACGGCAGCGGCATGGGCGCGCAGCAGGTGATGGGATGCCCACGGCGCGGCGAAGACATTGCGCTGACCGGGTGCCAGGACGCCGTGCAGATAGCCGCCATCCACCACCACCCACGGTTCATTCAGCGTGACCCAGAGTTTCACCCGGTCATCCAGCGCCCGGAACAGGATCTGCGCGTAATCAGCGAACCAGTGGGCGCTGTCGGGATTCAGCCAGCCGCCCAGCCGATCCAGCGCGGCCGGTAAATCCCAGTGATACAGGGTGAGCATGGGCTGAATGCCCTGTTCCAGCAGCGCATCAACCAGCCGTTCATAGAATCCCAGTCCTAGTGGATTGACCCGCCCCCGCCCTTCCGGCAGCACCCGACTCCACGAGACACTGAAGCGGTAGGCGTTCAGGCCCAGTTCGCCCATCAGCGCGACATCCTCCCGATAGCGCAGGTAATGATCGCAGGCGATATCGCCGGTATCGCCGTTGCGGGTGCGTCCGGGGGTGTGGGCGAATTCATGCCAGATGCTGGGGCCAGCGCCATCCGCCAGTGGCGAGCCTTCAATTTGATAGGCGGAGGTCGCGGCTCCCCAGAGGAAGTCGGTGGGAAAGGGGGATTGGGCTGTCATAGAGGAATGCCTGAATGATTGAGTGGGCGAATTGAAGTAGCCTGGCCGGTAATACCATGATCCAGGGCTACCCCCGCCGTGTCGAACAGGTGCAGATAGTTGGCATTCAGCGTGACGCGCACCGCTTCGCCCTTGTGAAAAATGCGGATGCCGGACAGCCGCGCCGCCAGAATCGGCGCAGTCAGGGGGCTACCCTCCAGCCGCAGGTAGAGCAGCGTTTCGTGGCCCAGATATTCCGCATCATGCACGACGGCTTGCAGACCGCTGTCCTGACCGGTTAGCGAGAGATGTTCGGGGCGGATGCCAGCGGTCAGTGGCGCGTCCAGCCAGGGTCGCCAGCGTTCAGCAATGGAGGGTGGCAGTGGCAGGCTTTGCTCACCCAGGCACAATCGCAACCGGGTCTCACCGAACGGGGTGATTTTTGCGGGCAGGAGGTTCATTGGCGGGTTGCCGATAAAACCGGCGACAAAGATATTGGCGGGCTGTTCGTACAGTTCCTGGGGCGGCGCGACCTGTTGCAAGCGGCCATGATCGACCACCGCCACCCGGTCGCCCAGAGTCATGGCTTCCGATTGATCATGGGTGACGTAGACGGTCGTTGCGCCCAGCCGGTCCAGTAACTCACTCAATTCCGCACGAATTTGCACCCGCAACCGGGCGTCCAGGTTGGACAGCGGTTCATCCATCAGGAAGACGGTCGGTTGCCGCACCAGCGCCCGACCCATCGCGACTCGCTGGCGCTGACCGCCGGACAGTTGCCGGGGCAGGCGGTTGAGCAGTTCGCCGAGGCTCAGCAATTCCGCTGCCCACTGGATTTGCTTCTCAATGTCCGGGCGAGGCAACCGGCGCATTTTCAACGGGAATTCCAGGTTTTCCCGAACGGTCATGTGCGGATAGAGGGCGTAGTCCTGGAAGACCATCGCCACGTTGCGCTGTTGCGGGGACTGGTCGTTGACCGCCTCGCCGCCGATGCGCAGCACGCCATGGGTCGGCGTTTCCAGTCCAGCCAGCAGGCGCAGCAGGGTGGATTTGCCACAACCGGAGGGTCCGACCAGCGCCAGCGCCTCGCCGTCAGCGATAGTCAGGCTGAATGCGAAAACGGCTTGCGTCCCACCCGGATAGATTTTGTCGATAGTTTCAAATTCAACGTCGGCCATTTTTTGGTTTACCCACCGATGAATAAAACTTGCCTGGGTTGAACAGAAAGCAAAGCTTCCCTGATTGCGGGAACCAGCTCTCACAGTGCTTTAATATCATTCACATACACCGGCCAGGCCAATCCCGTTGCCGCCTCCCAGCAGGTGTGCAGATGTTGCCCCACCAGACCCACGACATCACTATCCAAGTGGTTCTGTTGAACAAACGTCCGCAACAGTTCAAAAATTTCCACTGGCTCCAGCGGTTTTCGGTAAGGCCGGCGTTGCGCCAGCGCCTGAAACACATCAGAGACGGCGATAATGCGGATTTCCGGCGTTAATTCTGCGCCGCGCCAATGGAATGGATAACCTTGCCCATCCGGGGTTTCATGATGAGAGGCTGCCCACAGCGTGATGTCCTCCAGGCCAACAATCCCGCGCAGAATCTGATAGGTTTCAAAGCTATGGCGCTGAATGATGGCCCGCTCTTCCCGCGTTAGCGCGCCCGGTTTTTCAAGGACTTCATCCGGCACTTGCAGCTTGCCCAGATCATGCAGCAGCGCCGCTACCTCAATCTTTTCACAGGTTTCCGCAGGCAATCCGCTCTGCACCGCCAGAAATCGCGCCAATCGGGCGGTCCCCAGGGAATGTTCCATGGTAAACGGACTCTTGGCATCCACAATGCGGGCGAACATCAGCGCCAATTGCCTCAATTCCGGGAAGCTCACCGGGGCCAATCGGGATTGTCGTTCCCGTTCATACATGAAGCGCACCAGATGCCGGGTTTCCAAACTCAACCAGAACGCTTCATTACCGGACAGATCCAGGAATCGTGTGACCAGTTCCGGCGCAAAGAAGGAGCCGCTGAGCCGCCATACAGTGTCGCAGACGGTATGCTGGGCCAGTAACAGGTCGCGTTCATAGTGGGGAGAGGTCAGTGCGTCCACCCGATCCACCAGATAAATCAGATTCGCCAGTTGCGCGGTCTTTTCGGGCAACTTGGCAGCACCCAGCGCATCCCAGTGGGTATGGTGATAGCGGACAATCGGGGCCAGATGCGCCAGGGGCGGAAACGCACTGAGCAATTCGCTGCCGGCGATGCAGTGAAACTCTGAACCTTCCCAGTCCAGTTCATTCACCAGACAGCGATGCATCTTGGTCGAGGACACGCCGCAATCATGCAACAGTCCGGCATGAAACAGATTTTCCAGTTCCGGTTCACTCAACCCCAGAGTGCGGCCACATTGAAGCGCCATGAACGCCACGCGTTTGCCGTGGCACACTTCATCCACGCCGACCAGATCAAGCGCATCCGACAATGCATGAATCGCGTGCCCCAGGTCAATCGTGATGCCCATGGCGATATACTCTCCGTGAAAACGATCAGATTATTGCGGCGCTGGCGCACTGTTCCGCGTCGCTTCCCCGGCGCGTTCGGTGTAATCCACATAAGCCGGAATGGCGATAGCCGCGATAATGCCGATAATGGCGATCAAGGGCACAATCAGCGCCAGAACAATGACCCCAATCGTATTCGGCGGCGGCGGATAGCCGAAACGATTCGGCCCCTGCGTCCCAGGCATGATCAACAAAACCAGATATAACAGAATATTGGCTAACGGTACGATGACCAGCACCGCCCACCAGCCGCTGGCGTCGAAATCATGCAGGCGCTGAATCGTCAGCAGCATGGAAATTACCAGTGCGGCCAGGGAAAAAATGATGATGACACCGCCGATCAACCAACCAAGAGCATCGCTGTCCCCTTCCAGAAACGCGGCTAATCCTCCGGTCATCGCAACAACGAGGTTGATCAGAATACCGATGCCAACCGAATAACCGATATAGCGGACACGGCCCAGACGACCCTGGGCGGAAAGAATTTTGAGTTCGCCAAACTGCGTCGGCGTCGGCGGGGTAATGGCACTGCGTGGGGGCTGGTAGGGGCTTTGCGTATCCATGTCAATTTCCAGTTTATTTTATCTCGAAAATTGTAAGGGTGGTTTAATTGGACTGCGACGCAACATTGTACAGGGATTAGCAACTTTCCCGCTCGTCCAATCCATGCCATGCTTGCACACCCCTGTTTCCCTACCCTTGCTGGTCTCTGCAAAACCATGCGCCCCACTGCTCTGGCTCCTCTGGACACGCTCTGCCGCCTCGAAACGCCTGAAGGCATTGAACTGACCTTGCGGGTAGCCGGGCCAGTCGCTCGGGCTTTGGCCTGGGGCGTCGATGGACTGATTCGCTATGGGGCGTTGTGGGGGCTGCTGATGCTGCTAATGCTGCTGGGTGATGGCGGCTTTGGCCTGTGGCTGATCGCGCTATTTCTGACCGAATGGCTCTACCCGGCGCTGTTTGAAGTCTACGCTGGCGGCGCAACGCCTGGCAAAAAAGCGCTCGGCCTCAAGGTCATTCACGCCAATGGTACGCCGGTGGACTGGCCCGCGTCGCTGATTCGCAATCTGTTGCGGGCCGTAGATTTCCTGCCCCTGTTCTACGGTTTTGGCCTGGTCGCCCTGTTGAGCAACCGCAATTTCCAGCGCCTCGGCGATCTGGCCGCCGGTACACTCGTGATCTACCGTGACCTGCCGGCCAGTGCACCGCACTGGCCGCCTGGCCCGGCGCTGCCGCCGCCCTTTCCCCTGAATCCGGCTGATCAACAACTCTTGATCGACTTCGCCGAACGCAGTGCCACTCTGAATCCTGACCGCCAAGCAGAACTGACTGATCTGCTGGCTGGCCACACGGGCCTGTATGGCGTGGCGGGCGTGGAACGATTACGCACCTATGCGCGCTGGCTGGCTGGAGTATCGCTATGAAGCAACGTCTATTTGAAAAGCGTCACACCGTGAGTTGGCAGGCATTTGCCGTCAGTCTGGATCGGCTGGAACGCCCGGCGTCGGCCAAAAATCCGTCCCCGACGGCACCATTGCCGGTCGCGGCAATCCCTTCCGCTTATCGGCAACTCGGTCAACAACTGGCGATTGCTCGCTATCGTTGCTACAGCGCGGCGCTGCTGGCGCGGTTGAATCAGTTGGCGTTGCGCGCTCATCAGCAACTTTACCGCGCCCCGCAACGCCGCTGGCTGGTGGTTCTGCAATTTTTAACGACGGACTTTCCACAACGGGTGCGCGCCAACGCCGGGCTGTTCTGGCTGTGTGCAGCGCTGTTTTATCTGCCGCTGCTGGGCATGGGGCTGGCGGTCTACCAGGCCCCGGAACTGATTTACAGCCTGCTGCCGCCTGAATCGGTCGCGGATCTCGAAGCGATGTACGCCCCTGATCAGGCCGGTGTTGGACGAAGCGCAGCGGACGATCTGGCGATGTTTGGTTACTACATTTACAACAACATCGGCTTGGGCTTTCGCACGTTCGCCGGGGGAATTTTCCTGGGTGTTGGCGCAGCTTTCATGCTGTTGTTCAACGGCGTGTTTATCGGCGCGATATCCGGCTATTTGACCAGCCGGGGATTTATTGAAACGTTCTACACGTTTGTCGCTGGCCATGGCGCGTTTGAATTGACCGGGATTGTGCTGGCGGGCGTGGCCGGATTGAAACTGGGTTGGGCAGTGGCGGCGCCAAGGCGGTGGAGTCGGGGAGAAGCCTTGCGGCAGGCGGCGGCCAGTGGGGTGCGCTTGATTCTGGGCGTGGTCGCACTTTTGCTGCTGGCGGCGTTCATTGAGGCGTTCTGGTCATCGAACCGGACCATTCCCGCCGAAATTAAATATGCGGTCGGCATCGCGGGCTGGTTGCTGGTCATCCTCTACTTTACCTTGGCAGGTCGCCGTGCGCCCTGATGCCGGATTCTTCTCCGAATTCGATCAACCTGAAAGCGCTCTTTTCCAGGTTGTGGAGCGTCGCCACCATCTCAGCCAACGAAGTCGCTTGACTGGATCTACAACAAGATCCGTTTCAAACATGACACCTTCGTACCCGGCAAATCCGCATCGACAGGATTCAAAAGCAGCGTCTGGCTGAGATGGATGGTTCCAAATCTGGACTCTACCAGGCCACCGTTTGTTGCGCGGCCTGGAGCTTCTTGTCTCCCCACACCTTGAGGGGCGTCGGTGACTGACCCGTACCTTTCACCGTAGTGCCGTCCCCGGCTTGCTTTAATTCCACGCGCTGCCCGGCGCTTTCGACATACACGCCTTTCCCTTCCAGCATCACCACATCGAGCGTAGTCGATCCGGAATCCAGCAGGTTGAATCCTCCCCACAACTCGGTGCCGCGAATGCCAATCGTCGCTACCGGCGTTTCAACGCGACACGGTTCCTTGGGGAGATTCCCTTCAGCATGGTGCGTGGCTGACCGGAAGACGCCTTTAATCAATCCAAAGATCGAATTCTCGCTGTTCGCCGACACGCCCATGATCTGCTTGATGGCAAATTCGGTGTTTTCGCCCAGCGTGACCACCATGCCATCGCGCATCTGCGCCTCCAGACGAGCATTCGCGCCGGTCACAATGTGGTCGCGAAGGTGCAGCGGTTGACCGAGCGCCAGCGGCTGACGACCCGCCGCATTCTCAACCGCAACGTCGCCCCGGACTCGGGTGACATAACCTGCAATGTCGGCAGGCAGCGCCGCTACTCCTAGCGTGGTCCAGAGCCACAGCGCCATGAGCAACATCCATTGATTCTTGAAATGCAACATGATGGCTTACCTCCAATAAAAACTACTTGTCAGTCAACGTGAAAACCCCGTCCCAGTCGGCGACGGGCGGTTGGGTGCGTAAAACGGCCACCCGTTCCCGATAAAGTGTATACAAGCGCTCTTGTGGCTGCCGGGTTTGCAACGCGGCAAACCGGGCATCCGCCTGTTCCCAGTCGCCAGCCCGCCAAGCCGCCAGCGCCTGTTCATAATCCTGAATTTCTTCCCGCTGCGCATCAGTCAGCGCGTCGATCAGACCCAACGGCTCGAACAGCGTCACCGGCTGATTCCGACCTTTCACCCGCACCCGGTCCAGTTCGCGAACGGCGATTCCGGAAATCGCGGCACAGGTCGTCTCGCTGATCACAATTGTCACTCCGTATTGCTTGGCGACGCCTTCCAGCCGCGAGGCCAGATTGACGGCATCGCCCAGGACGGTATAGGCCATACGGAATTCCGAACCCATATTGCCGACATTCATCATGCCGGTATTGATCCCAATACGGATTTTCAGCGTCGGCCAGTCATGCGCATGAAGTTCCGGTGCCAGTTCAGCCAACCGCGCTTTCATCGCCAGCGCCGCCAGCACCCCATGGCGAGCGTGATCCGGATCAGGCAACGGCGCTCCCCAGAACGCCATGATGGCGTCGCCAATATATTTATCCACCGTGCCGCGCTGGGCGTGAATGACCTGGGTGAGCGGCGTCAGGATAAATTGCATCAACTGCGTCAACTGGTGCGGTTCCAGGCGTTCGGAAATCGTGGTGAAATCCTGAATATCGCTGAACAGCACGGTCATTTGCCGACATTCCCCGCCCAGCGCGTAACTGTCGGGCCGATGACTCATTTCCTTAACCAGTTCACGCGGCACATAACGGCCAAAACACTGCGTCAGGCGCTGTTCGCGGCGCGTCTGGACGAAATAGCCATAAAGGCTTTGCAACAGATACACCAGCGCCAGTAGCAGAAGCGTCGGAGCCAGCGGAATCACCAGATTCAGCGCCTGCCAGGCGTATAAATTCGCCGCCAAGGTCACGGCCGCAAGGGTGAATACGCCCAGCAAGGCGCGTAGCGGCGGCAGAAATCCCAAGGCCATGCTCAATGCGCCTAACAGCGCCAGGAGCAGAATTTCCAGACCACTGATGAACGCGGGCTGATCTTTAAGGCGCTGATCCAGCATCCCGGCCAGCAGATTCGCGTGAACTTCGACGCCGGGATAGCTGTTTTGCACGGGCGTGGCGCGTAAATCCAGCAGGCCCGCTGCCGTTGCGCCGACCAGCACGATTGCACCATTCAGCAATTCGGGATCAACCTGGCGGTTCAGAATGGCGCTGGCGGAGATGTAGGGAAAGCTGCCTTGTGGTCCCCGGTAGGGGATACGCACCGCCCCCTGCGCATCAACCGGCAGGTTGAAAGCACCGACGCGCATCGCTTCTACGCGCTGACCTTGTGGTGTATCGCGATAACCAGTTCCGACAATGATCTCCAGCGCCGGTCCGCCCAGCAGGGTGCGCAACATCGCCAGGCTCAGATTTTCATACCACTGGTCGTCATGGCGTAGCAGCAGCGGCAGTCGGCGGAATAAACCGTCCTGATCCACCAGCGGGCTGTTGAAAAATCCACCACTCCGGGCGCTGGCCTGCAATATGGGCAGGTTAGCGCTGTAACCGGTAGCGACCGCAAAGGGACTCGCTGTATCGGTTAGCGCGGTCGAGGACAACGCGGCGGGCGGCAATTGTCCGATGCGCAGATCCTGGCCCTGCTGACCGGCCAGCGCAAAGGAATAGCCCAGCACCACCGGACGATCCCGCAGGCTGGTGGCCAGGCGCGCATCGCCGGACATCGCCGGACGCAAGGTGGCCCATTCCTGCTGAAAGGCGGCATTTTCACGCAACGGCCCCTGCGCCAGCGTATCCAGCACGGTGAATGCGGAATGGCGTTCCGGCTCGGGAAACACCACATCAAAGGCCAACAGCCCGATCTGATAGTCGTTGAACAAAATGTCCACCAGTTCCGCCAACCGTTGCCGGGGCCAGGGCCACTGACCTTCTCGCAACAGGCTCTGTTCATCGATGTCAGCAATAACGATCCGGGAATCCACGCCGCCTGGCAGAGTTAAACGTAACCGGACATCGTAAGTGAACTGTTCCAGCCGGTTCACCAGAGCCAACGGATAGAAACCGCTGACATGCAGCATTAGCGCCAGTACGACGCACAGACTCAAGCCAATGCGGAGCGCGATATGAAATGAACGTGGCATCGTGTGAGCGCCTGTTTGGAAACTTCGGGAAAGTAGCCGCGTTGTCTGCCCGCTATCCGGCAAACAGCGTTTCGAGATTCACCCATTCCGCCGCTAGATCTGCGCTGATCCCGGCGATCTTGTTTTCCAGATCCGCCCACATCGCCTCGTTGACCAGTTCATAGCTGTGGCCCCAGAAGAAAAAAACGCCATTGATCGCCTTGGCGCGTTCATAGCCGGTCCAGAAGGCCGGGTCAGCAAACCGGCAATTTGCGCCAAATTCCAGTGGGTCAGCCGGGGGGAAAACCGGATCAAGCTCCGCCACGGTGCGGGCGTAAATATGACCGGCAGTATGAATTGCCGCTTTGACAGCAGGACTGAAGCCGCCAAAGGGATAGCAGAAACCGCGAACGGGTTGTTGAAACCAGTCCTGTAGCCACCGTCGGCTGTCCCCGACTTCCCGCTCCAAATCCATCGGCGACAAATCGGGTAAATAGGGATGAGTCAGGGAGTGGTTGGCGATCTCGAAACCGGCATAAACCTCAACCAGTTCATCCAGTCCCAGTCGCCAGACCTCCTTATCGCCGTACCGCCAACTGAACGACCGCTGGCGCTGATGCAGTCCTGGATTGAGATTGAACGTCGCAGTAGCTCCATACCGCCGCAACAGTTCGGTCAACCGGACATCATCGACGATGCCATCATCCCAGCTTTGTACGACTCTCATTGAGTATCCTCCAGGGCGGTCGGCCACTGACCATTCCGAAATTGATCTAACAATTCAGTCAGTTCCTCATCGGAGAGATCGCTCCAGGTCCGGATCAATTCAGCAAACAGAATGGGTCGCTGGATAATCGCCTGATTGACATCGCTGGCCAACCGTCCGGCCAGCGCCAACAGAACATCCGGTTCCTCCCCCAGTTCTGCCGCCAATCGCCGGATCACGTCTTCCGATGGCGGTAATACATTACTTCGTTCAATCCGACAGAGATAAGTCGTGCTAATGCCAACCCGTTCAGCGGTTTGCTGCACCGTGTAATTGCTATTGAACTGGTAAAGTCTCTGGCGAAGCCACCGGACATAACTTCCAAAATTCATGTATTTACCTGAAATGTGTATCGTCGCAGGAAAATTTGCAAAGGATGCTCAGGTATCCGGCGCTTCGCAACCGAGTGCGCAACAACGGCCCGGTTGCCGACGGCGATGCATCGGACGAGAGGAATCGGCGAGAACCCCGCGCTCCAGCAAGCGCTCCACCAGCGCCACTTGGTCCGCCACCGGATACTGCCGCCAGATTTCCCGTTTCATCGCCTCCGGGGAACCGCCGCCGTGCAGTGAGATGACTGAATACCAGCCCGCCTGATAAGACGCGGTGAGGTCTTCGATAAACCGGGCGACTTCAATGCGCTTTTCGTAGGGGATGTCGGAACGTCCGGCCAGCAGTTCCGAAAGCCGCCCCGCGGTGGCGGGATTATGGTCTTCATCCGGCCCTGGCAGGGTGACGATTAGACCACCTGATACGGTATGGGCCAGTCGCTGCATATCGTAAATCTGTGTGGCCAGCAGCAACTTGCCAATATTGGCGAATACCGGCTCTGGCATCATCACGCCCGCCGAGTCAGCAATGCCGTAGACCGAGGCGGCCACGCCACAGGCGAAAAAGCCTTCAGTGATTTGAATGAGTTCAACCATCGCTTCCCGTAGATGGCCGGTGTGATCAAGATCAAGACCGTTCGCCTCGATCATCAACGCTCCCGCGCCAATCAACAGATCGCCAAAACCGGCGCGGGCACCAATGCAGGTATGCCGATGGTGGGTAGCGTAGCGGTGGGTCAACTCGCCGGAATGTCGCCATTCCCCGGCCAGAAACACCCGCTCCCAGGGGACGAATACTTGGTCAAACATAGCGACTGCGGTGGATTGCCCATAGCGGGCGCTGAATTTGGCAGCGGCTTCACCTGGCCGACCCGCGGGCCGGGCGACCAGGGTCAGATTTTCCGCATCCACCGGCACGGCGCAGCACACCGCATAATCAGCGTCCGCCTCGGTCAAATTCCGCCCTGGCATTACCAGTAATTCATGCAGATACGGTGCCCCGGTAATAATCGCCTTGACCCCGGAAATAACGATGCCGTCCTTGCGGCGTTCCACAATCCGCACATAGGCGTCAGGATTGGCCTGCTCACTGGGCCGACGACTGCGGTCGCCCTTGCCATCGGTCATCGCCACGCCGAGCGACAGGTCTTCGGCATACACGCCCTCCAGCCAGGCGCGGAACCGTTCGCCATAGTGCGTATTGAGTTCCGCGTCCATCTGCACCGTCGTCTGCTGAATGGCGGACAGGGCATCGCCGCCCAGATAGCGCTGGGCGCAGCCGGTTTCCTGACAGACCAGCCGCACCGCTTCAAGCTTATTCAACAGATCGTCAGTCGAAGCGGGTATGGCGATCATGCGGTTGACCGGCTGACCGCCAGCGACATCAGAGCGGCTGGCTCGCATCAGGGGCGCGTGGTCTTCACGCAAGGCAAAGTCGTAAGTGAGCGCGACGCCATTGATACCGGGCGCGAGCAGTGGCTCGTCCACGACGGATTCAATCGGGCGACCGTTAACGAAGACGCGGGGGTGATAGCGGCGCAATGATTCACGGTAATCCTGGCCGGACATCAGCATGAACAAAACTCCCGAGTGGGGATTGGCGAAGACAACAGGGCTATCCGAGAATTCTAGATCGGAAAAATCAGTTCAACCGCCAAAACGCCAAAGCCGCCAGGAAAAAAGCAGAAAACGCCGGATTTGGCGTTTTCTCGACTATTCGCGTTCTTCCGGCAACGATTTCAGCAGATTCGCGCCGGACGCCAGTGCCTCAGCGTAAATCTGGCGAATCGCGGCGGCATCGACAGGATGACCCTGACGCCGGTTGAGAAAATAGGCACTGGCGGTTTTGCCCAGCGCGTAGGTCATCGTCCCACTGGCGGTAGCGCCCCACATCGCGCCGACCGTTTGTCCCCAGCCGGGAATCAGCTTGACCACTTCGCGGCCCAGCATTCGGGCGAGATAACCGGCGCCAACGCTCATGCCCAACAGGCTGAAGAATTCGGACACGGTTCGCCGGCTCCAGTCCTGGCCGTACAGCGTCGCCAGCGTATGCAGCAGCTTGCCCTGCACCGCTGGTACGCCGACCAGATCAACCAGCGGCAACGCACCGACCCCGGCGGCCATCAGCGCATGACCGACTATCTGCGGATGAGCGGCGCGGGCGTAGACATCGCGGACTCCGGCATCGTCCCGCAAGCGCGCTTGCAAACCGAGTGTGGAAACCTCCCCAATTGCTTTCCACAGCGCCGCCAGCCCGTAATCCACCGGTTCCCAACCATCTTCCGGCAGGGTGAGATCAATCGGCGTCCAGTGGACAGGCGCTGCACCGGGCAATATCCCAAGGTGGTCCCGCTGGGCCAGCAGGGCGCGGGTCAGATCGTGGGGAAGTTGAGATGGCCACGGTTGCCGGTCGTAGGGATAGGGCTGGAGATGATCAGCGCCCGGCGGATAGGCTTCATGCAGGCCGGTCTGGGCGATCAGCACCGGCCATTCCGGATGGCGCTGGCGGATGGCGCGCAACACCGCAAACACCGCGTCTTGGCGAAGGTCGGTCACCTTCATCACGCCGAGCACCAGATGCGCCTGCGATTCGCAGTAGTGAATATCCTCCGTGGGATCGTAAGCAACTTCGCCCAGTCCCCGAGTATCGAGAAAGCGCACTACCGGTGCTTCAGACGGAAAATCGTAAAACCGGGCAGTGCGGGTGCAGGGCTGGAAACCGTTACCGATTTCCGCCGTTGCACTCCCCGTCAGGGCGCGGATGATCGAGGTTTTACCCGCCTGAGCTTTACCCAACAGCCACACTACTGGCACCGGTTGCCGTGCCTGCGCCTGGCGCACCGCTTCATCGAGTTGCGCCGCATCCACGGCAGGATTCAGCAACGCCTCCCGCAGGCGGCTCCAGGCATTGAACGTGCGCAAGGGTTCAGTCTCCGGCATCAAAATGACCCTCTCCAGATGGGAGAGGGTCAGCGTGGGAGGGGATTATCACCATTCTTCCCGGCGCTCATCACGCGGCGGGGGCGGCGCATAGTCATCCTTCTCATCCCACATCCGGTTGGGCGGGCGTGGCCGTTCTCTGTCGCAGTCAATGACCCTTTCCCGGCACAGCGTATCGCGCCAGGCGTATTTCAGAAAGAACCGGGCAAAGGGCCGCCGTTCGGCTTCAAACTCGACGCGCCGCGAGGGCGACCACTCGCTTTCGCCATACCCGGTGCCGGGCGCTGACTGCATCCGTGGCGTTTGGGCCGCAGCGGGCGGCGCTCCCGGTCCCCGGCGTTCAGCACTGGAGGGTTCCCGACTATCCGACCAAGGTTGTGGTTGCGGGCGCGGCGGCGGGTAGGGAACGACCTCCCGGAAGGCGGCGACCGCGACCACGCCCATCGCTGAATAGTCGCCCCAGGCTCCTGCATAGGAATCGCCCGCATCGGTAAAATAGAAGCGATTGACCCGGTTTCGCCCCGACCGCCAGCCTTCATAGGTTTCGCGCTGACCGGGTTCAAGGACATACATGCGCTCATCCGGGCGGAGGTTCGAGCGGCTGCCACTGATCACATTGCGACCATCGACCGCGATCACCACGCCGATGCGCTGATCACTGCGGTTGCGAATGCGGATCGAGTAGTTACTATTGCGCACCGCTTCGAGATGCGCCTTGTAAATGGTCGGTTTGCTGCTGCGCCGCAAGGGGTATTGGGGAAACGGGCGCCCCCGGTCGTTCACCACTTCGACTTCGATATCGCGACTGTCGAGCCGCTGGGCCAGGACCGCAGTCGGCCCTAACAGCATCAACAGTGCGATCAATCCTGCTGGCCATGGTATTTTCATTAGAGTTGCTCCGGTTTAATGGTAGAGAATACAGAATGTCCATTGAATTATGGATGCTCAATATCGGCTCTATCCTGGGCTTGACCGGCTGAATCCCTACTGAATTTTTCGAGGGATTGCCCGAATCAGGCATTATTCAATAATTCAGTCCAGATTCATTCTAATCTTTCTAATATCTGGATCGATCATAAAAATCCATTCTGGAAACTGCCTGCCATGTCCGACAGAACAAGACGATTGCAACGACTGGCGCTCTTCATGCTGTCGAGCCTGCTCGTTGCTGGCGGCGCTGAAGCTCAGTCCTACCGGTCGTACCGGGGCAGTGATGAAGGACCACCCGCCCGTAGCGGACCTTCTCGCCCACCCGCCCGCCAGTTTGCCGATCCCGACCGGGCCGCCAATGCCGCGCGTGAAGCAACGGGTGGCCGGGTGCTGGGCGTCCAGGGCGCTGATCGCGATGGTCGTCCGGGTTATAAGGTGCGCGTTCTGGAACCCGGCGGCCGGGTGCGGAATTTCCACTACGATCCCCCCAATGGCCGTGATTGAGTACGAGGTACGCCATGCGCATTCTGATTATCGAAGATGAAGCCCCGTTACTGGAGCAAGTCGCTGCCCAGTTGCGTGAGCAGGGGTATGCCGTGGATACCGCTGCCGATGGCCGCACTGGCCTGTATATCGGTCAGGAATACCCCCTGGATGCCGCGATTGTCGATCTTGGCCTTCCTGATTTGCCCGGCATGGACGTCATCCGTCAGTGGCGGGCGGCGGGATGCAAGTTCCCGATTCTGATTCTGACCGCCCGTGGCCGCTGGCAGGATAAGGTAGAGGGCCTGGAAGCCGGCGCGGATGATTACCTGGTCAAACCCTTCCACACCGAGGAACTGCTGGCGCGATTGCGGGCGCTGATCCGCCGCACTGGCGGCTGGACGCACACCGTTTTGCAATGCGGGCCGGTAGCGCTGGACATCGGTGCGCAGCAGGTGACCCTGGACGGTCAACCGGTGGAAATTACTGCTTATGAATACAAGTTACTGGAATATCTGATGCTTCATGCCGGGACGGTCATCTCCAAAACCGAATTGACCGAGCATCTTTACCAGGAAGATGAAGACCGCGACAGTAATGTGCTGGAAGTGTTGGTGGGCCGGCTGCGCCGCAAACTCGACCCCGACCGGGCGCTGAATCCAATTGAAACGTTGCGGGGGCGCGGCTACCGGTTCCGGCTGGAACGCGCCGCCGGCTAGGCATTGATGCATTCCCTGCGTGGTCGCCTGCTGATTGCGGGTAGCGTGGTGCTGGCAGCCTTTCTGGGTCTCACCGGTCTGACGCTGGATCGGGCGTTTCAGGACAGCGCCCGGTCTGCCGTACAGGAGCGCTTGCAAGCCCAGATCTACCTGTTGCTGGGCGCGGTCGATGTAGACGCCTTCAATCGCTTGACGCTGCCGCAGGCGTTGCCCGAGGCGCGGTTCTCTACCCCGGATTCCGGCCTGTACGCTGATGTCATGGATGCGCCGGGTAATCTGGTCTGGCGTTCACCCTCACTGCTGGGGCGGGCCTTGCCATTTTTCCCGGCAGTCCGTAATCCCGGCGATACGCAGTTTGCGCCGCTGGAATCGGCAGACGGTGATTTACTGTTCCTGCTGGCGTTCACCGTCAGTTGGGAAGTTGCGCCCGGTCAGTATCAGCTTTACACCTTCCGGGTGGCGGAAGATCAAGCCAATTTCCGCGAGCAACTCTGGAGTTTTCGGCGCAGTCTCTGGGGCTGGCTGCTGGCGGCGACGGCGGTATTGCTGACCGTACAGGGGCTGATTCTGCACTGGAGCTTGCAACCCTTGCGGCGCGTGGCGGCCGAGGTCACGGAGATTGAATCCGGCCAGCGTCTTGAATTGAGTAGCGACTATCCCGAGGAATTGCGCCCGCTCACGACCAATCTGAATGCGCTGGTTCGGCAAGGCCGCACCCTGCTGGAACGTTATCGGAATGCACTGGGCGATCTGGCACACAGTCTGAAAACGCCGTTGGCGGTGTTGCGCGGCGAGCTGGACAAGTCCGCCTCCCCGGATGAATTGCGGCAAGTATTGACCGAGCAGGTTGAACGCATGAACCGCACCGTGGATTACCAGTTACAGCGGGCGGCGGCCTCCGGTCCGCTGGCGCTCAGTGTCCCGTTGCCACTCGCGCCACTGGCTCGCCGGATTCTGGATTCGCTGGCCAAGGTTTACGCAGAACGGGCGCTGGAGTTGCGCTGTGAGATCGGTTCAAACACGGTGTTTTACGGCGATGAAGGGGACTTGATGGAAATTCTCGGCAACCTCGCGGATAACGCCTGCAAGTGGGCGCGGCGGCAGGTCGTGGTGCGCGCCTGGCCTGCCGAGTATGAGGGACGGGCGGAGTTGGTCATGGAGATTGAGGACGATGGGCCGGGCATTTCCGCCGAGCAAGCGCCGCTATTGCTCAATCGCGGTCAACGGGCCGATCCGACGGTGGCCGGTCATGGTATTGGTCTGGCGGTGGTGCGGGATTTGGTTGAGGAGGTTTACTACGGTCGGCTGGAAATCGGCTATGGCGCGCTCGGCGGTGCCAGGGTTCGGGCGCGGCTGCGGTTTCAGGCGAATCAGGGTTGAAGAGGTATGGTAATCCTGCGCGGATAGTCAATTCCAATTGGGGTATGAGTCTGAACGAGGCAAACGGTGATCGATCAAGTAGCGACCTTGAATCGGTTGTGAATAGACAGAAAGAGCTGTTGCTTCGCTTGCTGGAGCTGTTTGGCAGCCTCATTGTCAGAAAGGCGTTTGGACTCTATTTCGGTTCTTCGAGGGTTCTTGTGAAGCACAGAGCGGGTTCAGGTGTTAATACAATTTATTGACAGTTAACGAACTTGGCGAACTGGATCCGTGTCGGCCAATTCGACAAGAACCCTCGAAGAACCCGAAGAACCATAAATTTTTGGAGTTACTCACTATATCTAACGTTCAGTTGACGGTTGCGCATTGGGAGAAAATTTACGCCTTTCTCCCAATGCAAAAGGCGATTGATTCCCTACGGGTACATACCCCGCAGCTTGCTGCGTACTATTTTTTTAGATACCCCGCAGCTTGCTGCGGGGTCATTCATTGGGGTCAAGAAGCCACATGCCGTCGGTTTGTCGAAGCAGTGCTCAACGGCAGCTTTTGCCCCCCCGGGACAGGGCTATTGGAACTCCGTGTATCGGCGATTTCGACACTGGGGAGCACTGCATCTGAGAAAAAATGTTTGATTTTTTCTGCCAAGATGAAGATCGTAAAAAGCTGATGGGCGATAGCACCGTAATCCGTGCTCATACCGGCGCGGCAGGCGCACCGGTACCAGGTCAAGTGTTCCCTGCTCCGCAACATATGGGCCGTTCAAAGGGTTGTTTTAGTACAAAAATCAATTTGTTAATCAGTTGTTATGGGAAACCACAACGGTTGATCCTTACCCCAGGTCAGGTGGGTGACGCGTCCTAAATTCCTCACATTTTTGATCAATTCTCCCTGATTTTTGGATTTTCGATAAGGCGTATGATATGGTCTTTCCCGATGATCGCTGGATTTCCACATTCCCCTCCTTGGCTAAGGAGGGGTGGCGCGTAGCGCCGGGGTGGTTTGGGAGGTCCGCCGATCAGCCGGAAAGACGATACAAATAACGTGTTAGACTATTTTGAGAGCCATGATATTACTCTCGCGATTCTACAATTCCTCCGGGCTTTCTCACGTTTTGACAAGTACACAATCAGCAGAGCCTAGCATGGTACTCAACAGAAACAGTCCAAAAGCCACGCTTTTGTCCTGCCCGTTAGCTCTACGTTAGAGCGTCTGCATGACCCGCACCTGCGAGGTACACTGCTGCAAAAGCTGTTGAGTGGGAATTGAGACTTAACTGAGACAAACATATGAGCAAGCCAGCCGCACCAACTTCGCCACCACCGCCGCTAGCACCCATTGTGGCTTCTATGCCCGACAACCCTATGTTTTTCGGCCCAGATTCAGGGTCGTGGAAGAAGTTGAAACCGGATGTTCCGCCCGGCACCGACAAAGTAGAGGAGGACAAAATCAAAGCTGCTGCAAAAACGGCTGAGGAGGAACTCAAGAATTTCCTGCTCTCCTCTCTCCAAATGCAGCATGTCGTAGTACTCGCCGGTAGCGGAACGTCACTTGGGCCGATCACGAAAGGGCCGTCGATGTGGACCCTGTGGGACTATTGCGTGAATGCCAACCCCGGAACGGGAGATGCCCCACGGACGATTTCACCACTAGCCGAAAGAGTGATTACCGAAATTGGATACGATATCGCCGCAGAGAAAGAAAACATCGAAGCTCTTTTGTCGCGTTGCGAAGCTTATCTTCAGGTGAGAAACAACGCAGATGTGACCGCCTTCATTACGGCTTCGAAAAAGGTGATTCTGGAAAAGTGCTCCGAATTCATCGACCCGGCGGATGCAAACCAACTGGCTGCCCACCGCACATTTCTTCACCGGCTTTCTCGCCGTCGCGCCCGCGATTCTCGGTTGAAACTTTTCACCACCAACTATGATCTGTGTTTTGAAGCGGCGGCGGGGCGACAAGGGTTGGTTGTTCTCGATGGGTTTTCGTTCACGCAGCCGCGACAATTTGATCCCCGCTTCTTCCTCTATGACATCGTTAGCAGGCCAACCACCGGCGACAAAGTTGGGACACCGCTCGAAGGTGTCTTTCACATTTACAAGCTTCATGGGTCGGTAAACTGGTCCCGGAAGTCTGATAATGAAATCAACCTGGAGCCGAAACCGACTTCAGATTCTGCTTGCTTGATTTATCCGGCAAAGGGAAAGTACCAGCAATCCTACGTTCAGCCCCACCTCGAATTGGTGTCGCAGTATTTCTCGGTGCTTCGCGAACCAAACACTTGCCTTATCGTTGCGGGATTCGGCTTCAACGACGATCATTTGTCCGAACCGATCCTCGCGGCTGTGCGGACAAATCCACACCTGCGCTTAATTATCGTTAACCCATCAGCCGATGACCTCACTGCTCGACCGAAAGAGAAGAACAAGTATTGGGAAACGCTGTTCAGCTTAGCCAAGCAGGGCGAGGACGTGTGGCTGATCAATGCGAACTTCGGGGATTTCGCTGAAAGAATTCCAGACCTGAGATCCCTGACACCCGCTCAACGCCTGACGCGAGACATCAAGCTACTAGCGGGCACCAAATGAGCAGACCATCCAGCATTGAGGAAGCGTTTCCTCGCGGCCTTCTGCGCCCCGAACTATTCATCGGGGTTCTGTCGTCGGTATCTGCCCAAGCAGTTCGCTTCAATTTAAACGACGCTGGCTCGCCTAGCGGTGCGCACTTCCTTGGGGGGCGTTACGGCAAGGGCGAGGTTGGCGAGTTTGTGCTGATTGAAGGTCAGATCAATCTGCTGCTCGGTCGGGTCGTCGAAATCCATCTTCCCGAATCAGAACGGCGTTCAGTCGATGCTTCTCATTCGAAGGTCATGGACCTCGAAGCTATGGGAACGATTCAACTGCTGGGTTCCATCGCGATGGATTCACTGCGCGTGACTGCCGGAGTGGAATCCTATCCCCGGCTCGGCGACCGGGTCTATGCAGCACCGCACAACTTTGTTGCCAATCTGCCGAGTTGGATGGAGCCGGAAGGAAACCCGGAGAGCAAGGTACTCCTGAAACTGGGTTCCATCGATGTTGCTCTGGAAAGCGCCGTCTCAATCCGGCCTGAGAAATTGTTTGGCCGACACTGCGCTATTCTCGGAACAACCGGGGGCGGCAAGAGCTGGACGACTGCGCGCATCATCGAGGAATGCCTGAAGCACAAAACTAAGATCATCCTCCTGGACGCGACTGGCGAGTATCGGGGCTTCTCAGGGCCACTTGTGACTCACTTCCACCTGGGATGTCCTGTCAACACGGCTGCGGATTCGCAACCGTGTTCACTGCCTCCAACTTGCTTCGTCGAATCTGATTTCATCGCGCTATTCGAACCCGCAGGGAAAGTGCAGGGGCCAAAAATGCGCGCTGCCATGCGCAGCCTCCGCTTGGCGAAACTCGCACCCGCTATCGCAACGAATGGAGTCATCAAGAAAATTGACCAGCCAAAGGCAGCGGTAAATGCAGAAGAACAGAAGCCCGGAGTCTCAGAAAAACTGGATGATCCCAGGCAGGAATTCGACGTCGCCAAGCTCATTGCCCAAATCGAACAAGAGTGTGTATATCCAGACGGCTTCGGGGCGGCGCGCGGCTCGAAGGATACGACCAAGTGGGGTGGCGAATCCGGTGACTTTTCCTACTGTCTCTCGCTTGTCTCGCGCATCAACGCGATTCTTACCTCAAATGTTTTCGCGTGTGTCTTCAAGTCTGCCGATCCCGCTTTGACAGAAGCTATCGACGAGTTCGCGACAAACGACAAAAGACTACTGCGAATCTGCCTTAGCGGTGTGGCATACGAGTTCAAGGCGCGCGAGATCGTTGCAAATGTCATCGGTAGACACCTGCTAAACATGGCACGGGCCGGCGCATTCGCAGCCTCGCCAGTCGTTGTCGTTGTCGACGAAGCGCACAATTTCCTTGGGCGACAAATTGGTGGCGAGGATGCCGTGGCACGGCTTGATGCCTTTGAGTTGATTGCCAAGGAAGGCCGGAAGTTTGGTTTGAACATTTGCCTGACCACACAGCGGCCACGCGACATCACCGAAGGAGTTTTAAGTCAGATGGGAACGCTCGTTGTTCACCGCCTGACAAATGACCGTGACCGCGATGTGGTCGAACGAGCGTGCGGAGAAATCGACCGCTCAGCTTCATCCTTCCTTCCGAACCTGAAGCCCGGCGAAGCTGCGATCATTGGAGCAGATTTTCCGATACCTCTAACGATTCAGATTTTCCCTCCCGAGGCGCAACCGAAGTCAGACGGGCCAGACTATCAGAAGTGCTGGCAAATTGACCCACCCGCGTCATAAGCCTCACTGCGGGTAACAACAGCATGCAGCTGATGGTGCTGGACGTTAAGCGTCGTCAATTTTGCTTCGTTCATATCGATCACCATGCTCCGGATGATCAATCCAAGCGCTACCGTTCAGACTCATTCTCTTTGGAAATATGTATCCCCCTTCAGACTTATACCATGCTGGAAAAGACTCGAATCTGTTCCCGATCAATCGCCGGGTTAGAATAGCCGCTTGTTCCCACCGCTGATCCTCCAACCGGGAGAATGCCCCATGCTGAGTTTCGCTGAAGAAATCTATTTGCTGGCGCTGGATGATACGACCGGGCAGACCGTACTCGCCGGCGGTCAAATGGCCTTGAATCAGGCGCTGGTGGTTGCGGTACTCGGTGAGCTGTCGTTCATGCGTCGGCTGGATGCTGATCTCCAATCGCTGGTCGTGCTGGATACATCGCCGACCGGGAATCCTATCCTCGATACCGTACTGACGCCGTTACGAGCCTCGGGCGAAGGGCCGCGCCCACTGCGGCGCTGTCTGGATGATTTGTATCAGACGGCCTCCGCTATCGAGACGCTGACCCGCCAGGAACTAGTGCGCCAACAGGTGATTAAGGAAGTGGCCGGACGGACCTTCTGGGTCATTCCCTCGCGCCGTTATCCGGTGATCGATAACCGCGAATTGATCGATGTTGAACGGCGGCTGCGAGCGATGGTGACCGATCCCGAAGTGATTCCCGATCCCCGCGATACGGTCCTGGTCAGTCTGGTGACCGCTTGCGGACTGTTCGCCGATATTTTATCGCCCCGCGAACTGCGCCGACATCAGGAGCGTATCCACCAGATGTCCCGGCTCGATCTGGTCGGCGGCAGCCTGATCGATCATCTGAACAGTCTGAATCTGGCCATCGCTACGGTCGGCTTTTAAGCAGACTGACCGTGGATTGCCTTGATTTATAGCCGTATAGCAGTTATAAGCTCCCTTTATGCTGGTCGGGCCGAGATCCGCCGGCATTTTTGTTCAATGGTGGTCCCTGTCAGTCCCCTCGCGACGACAAGCTGTGAACCCCGTCAGGCCCGGAAGGGAGCAGCGGCAGCAGTAGCCTCGGGCGCCGGGGTGTGGCGGACAGGGATCGCCCCCCTCTTTCCAGGCGCCAGGCGTCAGCTTTCCGGCCCCAGGTATCGTAAAGTTCCATGAGCTACCAGGTTTTGGCCCGCAAGTGGCGGCCCCGCACGTTCCATGAGTTGGTCGGTCAGGAGCATGTCGTCCAGGCGCTGACCAACGCCCTCGACCGGCAACGCCTGCACCACGCCTTCCTGTTCACCGGCACTCGGGGCGTCGGCAAAACCACCATTGCCCGGATTTTTGCCAAATCCCTGAATTGTGAAACCGGCGTGTCGTCCACCCCCTGCGGCCAGTGTTCCGCCTGCCAGGAGATCGACGCCGGGCGCTTCGTCGATTTAATCGAAGTGGACGCCGCTTCCCGCACCAAGGTCGATGAAACCCGCGAATTGCTGGAGAACGTGCAATATGCGCCCAGTCGGGGCCGCTTCAAGGTGTACCTTATTGACGAGGTGCATATGTTCTCGAACCACAGTTTCAACGCCCTGCTCAAGACCCTGGAAGAGCCGCCGCCGCATATGAAATTTCTGCTGGCGACCACCGATCCGCAGAAGCTGCCGGTCACGATCCT
>JAUPTV010000230.1 GCA_030917925.1 Pseudomonadota bacterium | reverse complement strand
TCTTTTGCGACACGAACCCCATCACCACCTACGTCTTCGCCAAGGACTACCATGGCGGTGCCGGTCCAGTATTGACGCGGTTAGCACGGGAAGCCGAAAAACGGTACGATCTTTTCTTCCTCTGTGATACGGATATTCCCTACGCGGACACCTGGGATCGCAGCGGTGACCCGAAGCGGAAAGGGTTCCAGAAACAGATCATCGGTGATCTAGCGGAAAGACGAGTGCCTTTCTTCAATGTCCGTGGCCCCTTGCATGAACGGATCGCCTATGTGGAGGACATACTGCGACGGTATAGAAAGTTCGGTAACGTATTGGATGTCTGCCACTGAAACTGGAATTCCACCCGGTACAGAAAACCCTCATTCTTCCCGATAGATCATTTTCCGGGTCATGCCGCCATCCACAATGAAATTCTGGCCGGTGATAAAGCCCGCATCAGCGGACAACAGAAACGCCACCAGCGCCGCAATATCTTCGGGCTGACCGACCCGCCCGACCGGATGCTGAGCATGATCCGCCGGGCGCAACGGACTGTGCCGAACGTCGATCCAGCCGGGACTGATGCAGTTGACCCGGATGTCCGGCCCCAGACTGATCGCCAGCGCATGGGTCAGGGCAACCAGGCCCCCCTTGGATGCGGCATAAGCCTCGGTGTGCGCTTCTGATTGCAGGGCGCGGGTCGAGGCGATATTGACGATGGCGCCCCGACTGGCCCGCAGCAGCGGGACACTGTGCTTGACCATCAGCAGACTGCCGGTCAGGTTGACGCTCAGCACCCGATTCCATAGCGCCAGATCCAAGACGTCGACGGGCTGCCGGGGTGGGTCAGCGATTCCCGCGTTATTCACCAACGCATCGAGGCGGCCAAAGGTGTGGGCGACGACCGCCACACTATGACGAACCGCCGCCTCATCGGCTACATCCGTCGCCACGAACTGGACCGGCCCCAGCGATTGACACGCGGAACAGGCGCTTGCTGCGCCTTCAACGTCGTGGTCCGCGATGACCACCGCATAATGCCGTTCAAGGAGCCGACGCACGATGCCCTGGCCGATCCCCTGGACTCCACCGGTCACCAGCGCGACCGGCATCGCCGAATTCATGAATTTAAACCTATTGAATCTGATATTTTTTCAGAGTTTCCAGCGGAATATCATCCAGCGCCCGTTTATGCGTGTTATTCAACACCACGGGCGGCGCGACTCCGGCCTGCTCCGCTTCTTTCCAGCGTCGCGCACACAGGCACCAACGATCACCCGGCTGGAGACCGGCAAAATCATACTCCGGGCGTGGCGTTTCCAGATCATTGCCTTGCGCGCGCGTGAAATCGAGAAATTCCCGAGTCACGATCGCGGCCACGACATGGCTACCGATATCCGTAGCCTCGGTACGACAATAGCCATCACGGTAAAAACCGGTCATCTGATGGATCGAGTGAATTTGCAGGGGGGTTCCCAGGACATTTTCAGCCTGCGGCTTATCGGTCATGTCATGCGCTCCTGTGCAAAGGCCAAGGGTTATCGATCAAACCCAGCGGTGATGTCCTGACGGCTCAGCGGCGCTGCAGGGACACGAGAGCCATCCGCCGCGCCCGACTGGACGGCACGGAAGGCTGACGGATCTCCCGCTCGGCGGCTAACCAGTCGTTGACGGGACAGCCGCCCTGAAAGCCACGGCCTTCGGCCCGGTAGTAGGCCGCTTCGGCAATCTGGGCAGAGTACGTATCATCCAGGACGCGGGCTTCAGTGGGGAAAGGTATCGACATTAGGGACTCCGGGCAGGGTAAAAACGCGGTAGGTCAAACACGGCCCCATTTTACCGTTGCGTCAAGTTTCCTGCGATAGAAGGTTCGTGGAGGAAAAAGCGGCGCATGGCGAGTGCTCCACCTTTGCCATCATTCTGGTTTCTTACTCGGCACGACCATCAGCGAACCTTGAACCGGTTCCCATTTCTGGCACACAGTTCCCTCAGGAACCACGCCATAAATCACCTTTCCGTCTTTGGTGATACACTTTTTTTCGGTCAGCGGGCCGGGAGACTCATTGATGAACGGGAGTCCCTGCGTTCTGTATAAGTGATGACCATACCAGCCGGCCCCTGCGGCCATGATGAAGCCGATAGACAGAATGATTTTTCTCATCAGATGGTGCGCGAGTGACGTCAGCGATTGTTGAAGAAAAAGGGTCGGTCTTTCCCGATAGCGTTCCCCGTATTCACGACGGCAGCACGACCTTTCGCCGTTTCTTAACGATGACCGTGGGCGTCCTGGCGACCGGCGCGGGTTCGGGTGCTTTCACTGTGGGCGTTTTGACCGACGGCTGTCCTTTCGCCGCCCGCTTCGCCAGAATCGCCGCGATCTTCTGTTGCGCATGGGCCTCACCTTCCGGCGTCACCGGCTCCACCGGTTCCCCGTCCAGATTGATCCGCCACGCCCCGGCAATCACCGTCGCCTGATAGGTCCGCCGACTGCCGTGTTGTTGCACCGCCCCGAGCAACGCCTTGGTCGTATGCGGATCGAACCCCTGACGTTCAATCCACGCCGCTACATCATCGCGGATCGACCGCGCCAATGGACGAATCTCGGTATCGTCCAACGGAAACGCCTGTGGAAACGCCGCATTCAGTTGCTGATAGACCGCCTGATGGCGGTTCATCGTTCGATTACGTTTTGACATAGCCCGTTACCGTTGCCCCGTTGACCGCAGCGGGCGCAATTCGCCCCGCAAAAATCCGTCATAGCAGCGGCGACTGCATCGGCGCGGATGCCGCCGACCGCACTTGTGCCGCCACGATCATATCCTCCAACACTTCCAACGCAATTAACCGTCGCGCCGCAGGTAATTGCGCCCACAGCGCCAATAACCGTTGCTCCAGCGCTGTATCCTCGGGCGTCGCGGTCTTCGCATCCGTTCCCTGCTCATTCTGAACGGTGGAATGCGCCCGATCCATCCAGCCCATTTCATAGCGTAACGCCGCTTCGATCTTGCGAGCGATCCCTTCCCCCATTTCCCGGTTTCCTGTGCGAATGTTGCTCAGGTACGTTTGATCAATACCCGATTTCACCGCCAGCACTTTTTGCGCACCATGCCCGCCCAAACTGCTCACAATCAGATTCAGGTTCTGGCGTCGAACCTCTTTAAGGCTTTGCATGGCATCCATCAACAATCTCTTCGGTAAAGGCACCCCTGC
Source organism: Pseudomonadota bacterium (assembly GCA_030917925.1). GTDB lineage: Bacteria > Pseudomonadota > Gammaproteobacteria > Competibacterales > Competibacteraceae > UBA2383. The sequence continues at coordinate 2,303 of JAUPTV010000230.1, read as the reverse complement.
GGGCTAATGGTACTTAGACCCAAATTATTAGCAAAAGATAAAAAACTGCAATAAATATATCTGTAGCTATACTTGGCAGTTATCTAGTGCTAAAGTCAGAACATGAACTTACAAGCGTACTTTGCTCAGCACGGAACGCCCGGCGTCAAGGCGCTTGCCGAGCGCGTGGGGTCCGGCGTCGCCTATTTGCAACACTGCAAATATGGCAATCGCCGGATGTCGGCAGATCTGGCCCTCAGGCTGGAATGGGCCAGTGGCGGTGAACTCACCGCGCCCGAGTTACGCCCCGACCTGCCCTGGCCTGGATCGTCAACCCCACCCGCCCCGACGCCGGGCGTGGTGTAACCCGTTGCTCAGGTCGTTCTTACCCCCCCTGGTGACCTTTTCTTTCAGTCACCGGGGCTTTTTAACACCACCAAAGGAATCCAGAAGATGCCGAATAAAGAAAAAAGCATCGAATCCCTCCATGTCCATACCGGCGAGACTTTAAAGCGCGACTTGCAGGATATCGCGATGCAACAAGATCGCAGCGTCGGCGAATTAATCCGGGCCGTGCTGGAGCAATACGCTTATGGCGCAGTCGCCAAGTTACGGCCTTTTAGCGCGGCAGACCAGGCGCGTTAAGTACCTATGGGGAGCGGATATGCACAGTCATTGCGGCAAAGTCCCTTATCCCAATCCCGTCACCGCGTGGCGGGTTTTACGCAGTTTGCGCCAACCCTTGGCGCTGATGAGCCACAAAAACCGGTGCCAGCGCCGTCAGATCTACCGTTGCCCAAACGGCCAGGCTTGGCATTTAGCGAGCCGCCTCCCGCGTCAACGGTTGCCGGGTCAAGCCCGGAGGGAGGGTCGACCATGAGCGCCCGATTCAGGATTATTCCAGCCCGTGCCGTTTGCGATACCCGCCTGAGTCGCGGGGCCTTATTGGTGCTCAACGCATTGGGAATCTATGGGGACTTGAACGGATGGTGCTGGCCCTCACAAGGAACCATCGCCAAGTGCATCAAGCTCCACAGAACGAGCGTAACCAAGTACATCACCGAGCTTGAGCAACTGGGCTACATCGAAAAGAAACGCCAGGCGCAGGAGGGAAAGGGCGAAATCAATAGCCTCTACCGAATCCTGTTTGATGGTGAACTCCCTGCAGAATTTGATGCGATCCTGCAACAAGCAGATGGCAAAACCTTCACACCCCCTGTGAATCCTGGGTTCACACGAACGTCCCATAGAACGACCCATACAACGACCCAAGGGAACGCCCCAAGTGAACGGGCGCGAGCGCCCGACCCGCCCCCGCCGCCCGTTCGCGTTCGCGCCCCAAAAGGCCGCCCGCCCGCTCAGGAACCCTTACCCGCCTGCCCGGACTGGCTACCCGCTGAAACGTGGCAAGCCTTCATTGACCACCGTAAGGAACTGAAAAAGCCGCCCACGGCCTCCAGCGCCACGATGACCCTCAAGCAACTCGACAAGGCGCGAGGATTCGGCCATGACCCGGCTACGCTGATTGAAACCGCCATTGCCAGCAACTGGACGGGATGCGTCTTTCCGGAAAGGCACCACCAGCCCGCACCGATTCACGTCCCGGCCACGCCCACGCCCCACAACGGCCAACGCTACACGCCACCGATGCAGGCCATGACGCCGGAAGTCGCCGAGTTCGACGCCATCCTTCGCAACCTCAACATCCAGAGCGACCACACCGTGATCGAGGGGGAATGCCGCCATGTTGCCCACTGACAAACCCGCCTTCACGGGCCTCATCGCCAAGACCTGGCGCTTTTACGAAAAGACGCCGACGGCTGAAACCGTGGCCGACTGGTTCGATGTGCTGGAGGGCTTGCCCCTGGAGGCCGTTGCCATCGCCTTCAAGCGCCACCTCACCGACCCGAAGGCCGGGCAGTATCTGCCCAAGCCGGGCGACATCATTCGCCACATACCGACGGCCACTACCGATGATGGCCATCCCGGCCCGGAAGAAGCCTGGGGGATGTTGATTCACTTCGCGAACGACGAACAGGAAACGGGGCTGTACACCGAGCCGATGCGCCAGGCCTGGGAAGCCTGCGATCCGATTCTCAAGCTGGGCGATGAAGTCGGGGCGCGGATGTGCTTTCTCGAAACGTACCGGAAGGCGATGAAACAGGCCGTGGAGACCCGCAACTCCCCGAAGAGGAGCCTGACTAAGGGAAGCGATGTTGAACGCCGCAAATCGGCCTTACAGGAAGCCGTTGCGGCCAAACGGATTTCCGCCGATTACGCCCAGTCGCTATTGCCCGCGCCCGTGGCCAGCATGGACCACCTCG
>JAUPTV010000229.1 GCA_030917925.1 Pseudomonadota bacterium | reverse complement strand
GACCTCTCGCCATATAAGCACAGGCGAATGCGCAACGTTCGGACTGCACCCATAAGTAATTACCGGCCCGGTGTCCAAAATGCCCTTCATTAATATTAAAAATTGGTTTCATGACCACATTAGCGATCAACCGTTGCAGCCCCACCCGGCCCAGAATCACTACCGCCCGCTCCAGACTGCTGATCTTCGATCCGGTTTGATAAAAAGCGCTGTTTGCAATTCGGATTACTTCACCGACCAGCACCGGATCGCGGCCAATTTGTTCAGCCAGAAGTTTCCCCGATGCATCATCACTTCTTAAAGCGCTCAGTAACTGTGGAACGACTGCTGGCAATCGGGGGACCATTTTTTCATCAAAAATATCGGCTAATAGCAAACGATCAAGCTGTTGCAACGTCGCCTTTTCCAGTGGATTGATTTGAACGTCGAGAAAGGCGCGCGTCCCCAAAATTAGCCCGGTGAACATTTCATCAATGTCCAGTTGAATTAATGGCGCTTCCTGCGGGACTCGCCGTCGTAACTCCCTTTCCGGTTCAGGGCGGCGGGGCGCTGATGGAACAGGCGGTTTTGGAGAGAAAAAACGAATTATCGCCTGCCACATGAGAATTTCACTCGATAAGCCATCTGGATTAGACCTCCTGAACCGTACCGGTCAAGAAGGTTGTTACTGTGCAATACAATGATAAACTGGCAGTGGTTTGACGCGCAGACAGTTCCATCCTGCAAGATACCGCAGGAAGCATACTGAAAATTGACACTTCAACCCTTGCCAAGGAGTCAGCCATGCGTATTGTCATGTTATCAGCAGAGTCTCTACACTCTATTTGTTCCGGCGGCCTGGGGGTCCATGTTACCGAACTCGCCGCCAGCTTGCACCGTCGGGGTCATGAACTCCATGTCATCACCCGACGAAAGGAGGGTCAAAATGATTATGATGACATTGATGGTGTTTATTATCATCGAATTGATCACAGTCTGAGCGAAAATTTTGTCGAGTGCATGGATAATATGTGCAAAGCCATGGCACATCGCTTCCATGAAGTGACATCCATGATCGGCCCATTCGACAGAATCCATGCCCACGATTGGCAGGCCGCTAACGCCATGAAGTACGTCATGGACGGCTTCGGCATCCCCAGTGTCTTCACCATGCACTCTACTGAATACGGGCGCGACGGCAACGTTTTTTTCGACGGTTTCGCCCGCCAGGTGCGTGATATCGAGTCTGCCGGTTGCCACAACGCCTCTATCGTTATCGCGGTCAGTCATTTTCTTGCCGACGAACTGCACCGCATTTATCAGGTTCCCCAGGACAAAATTCACGTTGTACCTAACGGCGTCAATTATCAGGTTTTCAACGGGTTCATCAATCCGGCCGAGGTCAAGGGCCGCTATGGCATCGCTCCAATGGCCCCGACGATCTTTGCGTCAGGCCGGATGACCGTGCAAAAGGGTATGGATCTGCTGATCGAAGCGGTTCCAATGATTTTAGCCGCTTATCCGGACGTCCGGTTTATTATTTGCGGCGATGGGCCGGAGAAGGACGCGGTAATACGGCGGGCCTGCGAGGTCGGTGTGGCTGATGCGGTCGTCTTCCCCGGCCATGTTCCACGCGGGCCGTATATCGATTTGATGCGCGCCTGCGATATTCTGGCGGTGCCCAGCCGCAACGAACCGTTTGGCATTGTGGTGCTGGAAGGCTGGGCCGCCGGTAAGCCGGTCGTCGCCACGACTGCAGGCGGCCCTCGGGAATTTGTCTGGCATGATGTCAACGGCTTTCTGGTGGATCCCAGTCCCGGCGGCATAGCTCATGGCATTGGTTCATTGCTGGCCGACCACGATCATTGTCGCGCACTGGGGGCCAACGGTCGCCGGGCCGTGGAAGAAAAATTCAACTGGGATAATGTAGCCGCCTATACTGAAGGGGTCTATCAGGCGACCGTGTGCTAATCCATCACCCCCTTCCGCGCTCCCATACTCCCTATACCCATCTCTCCCTGCACAGGAGAGGGTAGCTCACCAGACTGGCGCGTTGCCGAAAACACCCATGAAAATTCTTGAATACAGCGATCTTGATCTTTCCGGCGTTAAAAAACAGTATCAGAAAGTTATCCATTTTCTGGAACAGGATGACTTTCATTCCGCCGATGTCAAAAAACTGGTTGAACAGGATTATTACCGGGCAAAACTGGATGATACCAATCGACTGCTTTTCAAAATCATGCATTATCAGGATGAGCGTTATGCACTGATTCTGGAAATTATCCACCAGCATACCTATGAAAAATCGCGGTTTCTGCGCGGCGCAAAGATTGATGAAACGAAAATCTCGGTGATTGCGCCAAATCTTATTACCGACGTCGGTGTGTCTGAATTAAGCTATGTCAATCCAGACAATCGCCGCGTACAGTTCCTGGACAAGATTATTTCTTTTGATCCTGATCAGCAGGAAATTTATCATCTGCCACTACCGTTGATTGTCATCGGACCTGCCGGCAGTGGTAAGACCGTGCTCACGCTCGAAAAGATGAAACAGGCGCGTGGCCGGATTCTGTATATTACACTCTCTCCTTATCTGGTCGAAAGTTCACGAAATATTTATTATGCCCATCATTATGAAAATGAAGACCAGGAGTTAGCGTTTCTCTCCTTCAGGGAATATTTGGAAACGATCCGGGTTCCGGAAGGACGGGAGATCAGTTACAGCTTGTTTACTGGTTGGCTGTCGCGATTTCCTAAACAGCAACGGGTCGGTGATGCACATAAATTATAT
>JAUPTV010000004.1 GCA_030917925.1 Pseudomonadota bacterium | reverse complement strand
GCGTCAATCAAGACTGGCGTAAAGCTCGTCCATATCCAGCGCAAGACCGACCGAACGCAATTCGACTAATCCGCCGATGTGGATACACGCCTGCCAGTCGTCCGCCCGACGGTAGATTTCGACATGCCGGGCTTCCTGCGAGACCAGCACATACTCTTCCAGACTCTCAATCTGCTGATAAGCGGCGCGCTTCTTAAAGCGGTCTTTTCGGGCTGTCGAGTTGGACAGAACCTCAATAATCAGCTTTGGCGCTGTGCAAAACAAGTCTTCATTTTCCTGTCGGGTACAGGTCACGAGTACGTCGGGGTAGAAGACTTCTTCAGCCGTCAGAACCTTAAAATCTGAGGACAAGACGGTACAGGATGTCTTATCAAGGTGATTCGACAGCCGTGTCACCAGGTGTGTAATCAGTCGTGCATGGGCGAAGGTTCCTCCCGTCATGGCGATAATTTCTCCCTCCAGCAGTTCATGCCGGGTTTCCTGCTGGTTTTCCCATTCAATAAATTCTTCAATGCCCAAAGGATCGGTGTGCAGGCATTGAGCAAGTGCATTCATGGTCATTTTCCTCGATCAATTGGTGCGATAGCCGCTGCGCTGCATATCATGTAACCCGCCCCGATTCTCAACCTGGCGATAACCGAGTTGGCGCAGGGTCTGCTCGGCAATGCCCGACCGGCGGCCACTGCGGCAGTAAAGTACGATACGGGCGTCCCGATCCATGGCGACGTGGGCGATCCGCTGGGCAATCTCGTTATAGGGAATATTCACGGACTGCCGGACGTGCTCCTGCTGATATTCGTCCGTCGTGCGCACATCGATGATCAGCGGTTGCCCTGGCGTCGGTGGACCGCCATGGTCAGCGAACGCCAGTGTGGAAAGCAATCCGAGGACTGGCAATGCGAACTTTCTCATCAATCAATATCCTCTGTAGAAACAATGAAAACCCCATCGACCTCGTTGATATGATAGCGGCGCGGCTTGCTGGCCATGGGTAAATCCTTTTCAGTTAATCCAGATTTGTCCAGCATATAGGCGCGCATCGCCGGATCGCTCAAGGCACCCTCCTGATGCTCGATCCATTCTTGAATGCACGGGTCTTGTAACTGAAAAATATGAATTTCCCGGTGGCCGCGCTCCAGTGCGGCATACACCGGCGGGTTGCCAAATTCCATCAGTTTGGCGTACCCCATACCTTCATACATATCAGCCGTCTGCTTAACACTCGACAATACTTTACCATGCGCCTCGAAAGCCGGGCCGCGTTCAAAATGATTGCCCTTTTCCATAATATGACGGCGAATGGCTTTCAATGCCTCATCAAAGCAACTGCCTGGTTGAGTCGTGCTCACGGAAAATTCCCCCTGATATTTTGAATATTGTCATGGTGCTGACGCCGAGCCGGACGTATTGAGCAGACTATCTATTCCATTACGTCTTTCCAGAGGGCTGCGGCGCTATTGGATAAGTGGAGTATAATCCTGATAGAAAGGCTTTCAAGGGACAGGGCGAATCGCCTGATCCCCCTGACTCGTTCATTCAATGACGACTCCTGTTTTGGACATCCCGTTGATTTATCAATTCAGTTGAGGAAATTGTTTATGGAACAAAAGCATAAAAAATATGAAGGGTTGATTGCCCGGTGTCAGGCGCTGACGCCAGTGTCCACTGCTGTTGCTCATCCCTGTGACGAGACCTCGCTGCGGGGTGCAGTGGAAGCGGCAGAATTGGGCATCCTGAAACCGATCCTGGTAGGGCCGAAAGCGAAAATTGAAGCCACGGCAGCGCAGTTTCATCTCGACATCACCGGCTATGAAATTGTCGATGCCCCACACAGCCATGCCGCTGCCGAACTGGCTGTGCAGTTGGCCCGCGAGGGCAAGGCCGAAATGCTGATGAAGGGCAGCTTGCACACTGACGAACTGATGGGCGCAGTGGTGCGCACCGGCACTGGCCTGCGCACCGAACGGCGCATCAGCCACGCCCTGATCATGGATGTGCCTGCACTGGACCGAGCGATTATTCTGACGGACGCCGCCATCAATATTTTTCCCACACTCGAAGACAAGCAGCACATTATCCAGAATGCCATTGACCTGTCGATTGCGCTGGGTTTTACCCAGCCCAAAGTGGCGGTGCTGTCGGCCATGGAGACGGTTAATCCCAAGGTGCCGTCTACGGTAGAAGCCGCGGCCTTGTGCAAGATGGCGGATCGGGGACAGATTACCGGCGGCATTCTCGATGGGCCGCTGGCGCTGGATAACGCGATTAATCTGAACGCGGCGAAAATCAAACATATTAATTCCCCGGTCGCCGGTCATGCCGACATTCTGGTCGTCCCTGATCTGGAAGCGGGCAATATGTTGGCCAAAAGTCTAACTTTCCTGGCCGATGCGGATGCCGCTGGGATTGTCCTCGGGGCGCGAGTTCCCATCATTTTGACCAGCCGCGCCGACTCGGTTACGACCCGACTGGCCTCCTGTGCGGTTGCGGCGCTGGTTGCCCGGGCACGGCGGGAAAGCACGGCCAAGGTCGTCGCTGGATAGGCAGTTGGTCGATCCAGCCAGCTTGATCGTTACATTACATTCACCCTGAAAGGAGAAGCCCCTGTGGCTATCGAAACTGCTCTTCCGTTATTGCGAGGCAAAAAAGTCTTTGTCGCCGGCATTGCCAATGAACATTCCATTGCCTTCGGCTGTGCGAAAGCCTTTCGCGAATTGGGCGCGGAACTGGCGATTACTTATTTGAATGAGAAATCGAAAGCCTACGTCGCTCCGCTTGCCGAGCAACTGGAAGCGCCGATTTTTCTGCCGCTGGATGTCAGTCAGCCGGGTCAACTGGAGGCGGTGTTTGAACAGATCACTCAGCAATGGGGGCGGCTGGATGCGATTGTGCATTCGATTGCCTTCGCCCCAAAGGACGATTTGCAAGGTGGCCTAGTGAACTGTTCAGCCGAGGGCTTCGCCACGGCCATGGATATTTCCTGCCATTCCTTTATTCGCATGGCCCGGCTGGCGGCACCGCTGATGGACGAGGGCGGCGCGATGTTTGCAATGAGCTACCACGGCGCGACGGAAGTCGTGCCCAATTACAACGTCATGGGACCGGTCAAGGCCGCGCTGGAATCCGCCTGCCGCTATCTGGCTTATGAACTGGGACCCCGGAAGATTCGCGTTCACGCTATCTCGCCGGGACCGCTCAAGACTCGCGCCGCGTCCGGGTTGAAAGATTTCGACCTGCTACTCAATGAAGCGGTCGAACGGGCACCGATTGGTGAGTTGGTGGACATCATGGATGTCGGTTTCACTTGCGCTTTTCTGGCGATGCCCTATGCCCGCCGGTTGACCGGCAGCACGGTGTATGTAGACGGCGGCGTCAATATCATGGCGTGGTCGGGTGATAATCCAGTAGCCCACAGATGCGGTTGACTGGCTTTGATCATCCGGCTATTAGCCACGGAAAAATACATTAAGATTTTCTTTTTTCGTGTTTTTTCGTGGTTAAAGTTCCCGCGTATGGCTGAAACTGACAATCAAAGACTTTAAAGCCGATAGCCTTTTTGGGAGCCACTGATGAGTTCATCCACCGTAGCCCACATCCCTCGTCAATTACCGCTGCGCATTCATATCGCGACCCTGTTTATTACGCTGATTCTGATATTGGGCGGGGCCGTGATCTGGAATAATCATATCGCGACCACCCATTTGATGTTGCAAGCGGCGGATGACCGCTTTGAGCGGATCGGCGACCGAACCAGCCAATATCTCCACAATCTGTTCACGCCTGTCGTTATTACGGTCGAAATGCTGGGCTGGCAACAGTTGGCGGAAGCGGCGTCACTGGAAGAACGGTTGACCAGTCTTCCTTACCTGCGCGAAGCGCTGGAGCAGGCGCCGCACCTGTCCGCCCTGTTTATCGGTTATGACGACGGCGACTTTTTTCTACTGCGGCCCCTGGCGGCAGGCTCGCCATTGCGCCAGCCCCTGAATATCCCGGAATCCGCCCGCTATCTGGTCCAGAGTATGGAACGCGATGCCACTGGGGCCACCACTGGAACTTATCTGTTCTACGATGCGCAATTAAACGTGCTGCATCGTGAACTCCGACCCGACTACCAGTTTGATCCCCGTCAGCGGCCCTGGTATCAAATGGCGCATGGACAGGCCGAACGCGCCTATACCGAACCCTACCTGTTCTTCACGACGCGCGAAGTGGGCGCGACGCTGGCGCAACGCACTGCAACCGGCAAATCAGTGGTCGGCGCTGATCTGACGCTGCGCCAGATTTCTACGGTATTAGCGACCAGTCGCTTTCTTCCTGGCGCCCAACTGGCGTTATTTGATCAACACTATCAAGCTATTGCTTATCCTGAACCCGAGCGACTGCTGCGCCAGGAAGCGGGTAATCGCGTCCGGCTGGCGACTCTGGCTGAATTGAATGAGCCGGTGCTCACCGAACTGGAGCGCCGGTTGCGCGATCCCGAACAGCGCGAGGCGGTGTTGGGTCCCAACGGTTTCGTCATGGACGCTGTTGAGCAAACCTGGCGGGGTCAGGTCAGAACCTTGTCCATGGAGGATGGCAAATCGCTGTATCTGGCGTTGGCCGTCCCTGAAAATGAATTGCTGGCCGACGCTATACGCACCCGTAATCAATCAGTTCTGGTGGCAATGGGCCTGGTGCTGCTGACGTTGCCCATTGCCTGGCTATTGGCGAACTACATTGCGCAAAATCTGAAAAGCCTGGTCGAAGAAGCGGCGCGCATCCGCCGCTTCCAGTTTCAGGAGCCGGTCGAAGTGCGCTCGAATATCACCGAGGTCAACCAGTTGGCCGAGGCCATGGGGCTGATGAAATCCACCATTCGCCGCTTTCTGGACATCAGTACGGCGCTGGCGGCGGAACAGAACTTCGCCCGGTTACTGGACCGGGTACTGGCCGAAACCCTGGCGCTGACCCAGGCCGAAGCTGGTTTGCTGTTGCTGGTTAGCGATGACGAACAGACGTTACAGCCCACGGCGGTCCGACTGAGCGATGGCGCGGCGCTGGTTGCTACTGACCAGTTGGCGGCATTGTCGCTGACGGACCCCGCGCCGCACCCGCTGATTCAAGCCGCGCAGGCGATGACGCCAGAGCGACACCGACTAGCGGAGGCTGACCCCTTCAGTGCGTATCTGGCCCCGCTGATGGATGCGTTGAGGGAACGCCCTGGCCAGATGATCACCGTGCCGTTGCGCAATCGTCAGGAGGAACAGGTCGGGTTGCTGGTGCTGCTGGAGACTCAATCGCTCGATACGGCTGAGGGCGCATCCCCGGAACTGCTGGCGTTTGTTGCTGCGCTGTCCGGCACTTCAGCGGTCTCCATTGAGAATCAGCGGTTGCTACATGCGCAAAAAAACCTGTTTGAAGCCATTATTCAATTGCTGGCCGACGCCATTGACGCCAAGAGTCCCTACACCGGCGGCCACTGTGCGCGGGTGCCGGAGCTGACTAAACAGTTGGCTCGGGCCGCCTGTGATGCTCAAGAAGGTCCGTTCCAGGACTTCGGCCTGAGCGCCGATGAATGGGAGGAACTGCATATCGCCGGCTGGATGCACGATTGCGGCAAGATCACCACGCCTGAATATGTGGTGGATAAGGCGACCAAGCTGGAAACGATCTATGACCGCATTCATGAAGTGCGGATGCGTTTCGAGGTGTTGAAACGCGATGCGGAAATCGCTTATTGGCGAGAAGTCGCGGGTGGCGGCGATGCGGAAGCGTTACGAGCGGACTGGCAAGCGCAAGTGCAAACACTGGATGAGGAGTTCGCCTTTATTGCTTGTTGCAATCAGGGCGGCGAGTTCATGAGTCCTGAACACATCGCCCGAGTCGGGCAAATCGCCGAACGGACTTGGCTACGCACGCTGGATGACCGATTGGGGTTGTCCCATGAGGAACTGGCCCGCAAAGCCGATGCGCCCATTCTGCCGCTGCCGGTGGTCGAACCGCTGCTGGCCGATAAACCGGAGCATCGATGCGCCCGCCGTCCCCAGGATCGTATCGAACCGGATAACCCCTGGGGATTCCAGTTGAACGTGCCGGAATGGCTCTATGACCGGGGCGAGTTGCATAATCTGTGCATCAGTCGCGGCACCCTGACTGACGAGGAGCGTTACAAGATCAATGAGCATATTGTGCAAACGATTATGATGTTGTCGCGGCTACCCTTCCCTAAGGCGCTGCGGCGAGTACCGGAAATTGCCGGCGGGCATCATGAAAAAATGAACGGCGGCGGTTATCCGAAGCGCCTGCGCCGTGACCAAATGAGCGTTCTAGCGCGGATGATGGCGATTGCCGATATTTTCGAGGCGCTGACGGCGATTGATCGGCCCTACAAGTCGGGTAAAACCTTGTCCGAGTCGCTCAAGATCATGGGGTGGATGTGTAAGGATCAGCACATTGATCCGGAGTTGTTCGAGTTGTTTCTGCGGTCTGGTGTTTACCAGCAATATGCCGAACGGTTCCTGCAACCCCAGCAGATTGATGCGGTGCGGATTGAGGATTATCTGCTGTCCTGACACGGTTTGGGACGTTGCGCACATGGGGAACTACTGACCCGCTAACAGGAGACTCCGACTCCCCCTCCCCCTTTGTTATCGCTTTTCCCGGTGAAAGCCGGATTTCCGGATTCCCCTCCTTGGCAAAGGAGGGGTGGCGCGTTAGCGCCGGGGTGGTTCGGGAAGTCCGCTGATCAGCCGGAAAGACTATAAAGGGGG
>JAUPTV010000228.1 GCA_030917925.1 Pseudomonadota bacterium | reverse complement strand
GGCTACACCCGCCGCGCCGGCCACACCGGCTACACCCGCCGCGCCGGCCACACCGGCTACACCCGCCGCGCCGGCCACACCGGCTACACCCGCCGCGCCGGCCACACCGGCTACACCCGCAGTCCCTGCGACGCCGCCCAAACAGTGATCGTTCGATTGCGTCTGGATCTTTGTTAGCGATGGATTGCCGACTGGCCGCCTTTTAGGGGGCCAGTCCCTTTATAATGGCGCTTTCCGGCACTCGCTGCCGCTTACTGGGAGCGTCCATGTTCCGTCCCCTGGAATTGTTCATCGGCTTGCGCTATACCCGCGCCAAGCGTCGTAATCATTTCATTTCCTTCATTTCTCTGACCTCGATGCTGGGCATTGCCCTCGGCATTACCGCGCTGATTACCGTGCTGTCGGTGATGAATGGCTTTCAGCAGGAATTACGCGGACGCATTTTGTCGATGACCGCCCACGCCACGCTCAATCGCTGGAACGGGCTGATTGATGACTGGCGAATGGTGCGGGAACAAGCCTTGCGCCATCCCGAAGTGCAGGGCGGTGCACCCTTCATTCGCGGCGAGGCGATGCTCAATCATGCGTCGATGGTCAGTGGTGCGCTGATTCAGGGCATCCTGCCCGAAGAAGAGCGGCAGGTTTCCGATATTGGCGACAAGATGATCCGGGGCTCACTGGATGATCTGCGCCCCGGTGAGTTCAAGTTGATTCTGGGTAAGGCGCTGGCTAGTGCACTAGGGGTGGTGGTTGGCGATAAGGTGACCGTGATCACCCCGCAGGCGACCGTGACTCCAGCCGGTGTATTGCCCCGATTGAAACGGTTTGAGGTGATCGGGATTTTTGAGGCCGGGATGTATGAATACGACCGGGGGCTGGCGCTGGCCCATGTTGCCGACGCCGGCAAGTTGTTTCAATTTCCCGAGGGTGTGGTGAGCGGGGTGCGGCTGAAACTGCGCGATCTGTTCCAGGCACCGCGTCTGGCGCGTGAACTGGCCGATCAGTTGCCGGAGGGTTATCTGGCGCGGGACTGGACGCAGGATCACGCCAGCTTTTTTCGGGCGGTACAAATTGAGAAAACGGCGATGTTTGTGATTCTGACCCTGATTGTAGCGGTTGCTGCGTTCAACATTGTTTCGGCGTTAGTGATGGTCGTGACCGACAAGCAGGCGGATATCGCTATTTTGCGGACTTTAGGCGCGACGCCGCTGAGTATCATGGGCATCTTTATCGTGCAGGGCATCACGATTGGTTTGGTCGGTACGCTGCTGGGGTTGATCGGCGGAGTGTCGCTGGCGACCCATGTCGATGTGGTGGTGCCGTTTATCGAGAGCCTGTTCGGGGTCAAGTTCCTCGCCCCGGATGTTTATTTAATCAGTGATTTGCCTTCACAAGTGCAATGGGGCGATGTATCGACCATTGGGCTGGTGGCGTTTGGTCTGGCGACGCTGGCGACGCTATATCCGGCCTGGCGAGCGGCGCGGACGCAGCCGGCGGAGGCATTGCGTTATGAGTGAGTTGGCGATGCGTGAAGTGGTGCTGGAATGCCGGCAACTGGCCAAATCGTTCCGCGAAGGCCATGAGCGGCTGGAGGTGTTGCAGGCGGTTGATTTTCAAGTGCGCAGCGGCGAGCGTCTGGCGATTATCGGCAGTTCCGGCTCGGGCAAAAGTACGTTGTTGCATCTGCTGGGCGGACTGGATACGCCGACCGCCGGTTCCGTGTGGGTGGCGGGGCAGGAATTGAGCCGGTTGAGCGACGCCGGGCGTGGTCGGTTGCGTAACCGCTGGTTGGGCTTCATTTACCAGTTTCATCATTTGCTGTCGGAGTTTACGGCGCTGGAGAATGTGGCGATGCCGTTGCTGATTCGCGGCGAGAAGCCAGTGGATGCAGCGGCGCAGGCGGCGGAATTACTGAGTCGGGTGGGTCTAGGTCAGCGTTTGACGCATAAACCCGGCGAACTGTCCGGTGGCGAACGGCAACGGGCGGCGGTGGCGCGAGCGCTGATTACCCAACCAGCGTGTGTGCTGGCTGATGAGCCGACCGGCAATCTCGACCGGCACAGCGCCGAGCAAGTGTTTGAACTGATGCTGGAATTGAATCGGGATTTGGGAACCAGCTTTGTGGTGGTCACGCACGACCGGGCGCTGGCGGCCCGGATGGATGCGGTCTGGCGACTGACCGATGGGGTGTTGCAAGCGGAGGATAGCTGATGACTTCTACACAATCACGTTATGAAGGTTGCCTTTTAGGGCTGGCGGCGGGCGATGCGCTGGGGACGACTGTCGAGTTCAGAGCGCCAGGCAGTTTTACACCCTTAACGGATATTGTCGGGGGAGGGCCGTTTGGGCTGCAAAAAGGCCAGTGGACCGATGACACTTCCATGGCATTGTGCCTGGCGGAAAGTCTGATCACCTGTCGCGGCTTCGACGCCCGCGATCAGATGGAGCGGTATGTTCGCTGGTGGAAGGCCGGACATCTGAGCAGCACCGGTCGCTGTTTTGACATCGGCAATACGGTTTACCAGGCGTTACAGCGCTACCAACGTACCGGAGAGCCTTTTTCCGGCTCCACCGATCCACACGCCGCCGGGAACGGTAGCCTCATGCGTCTGGCCCCGGCTCCGCTGTTCTTTGCTGCTGACCCGGAACAAGCCATTCACTGGAGCAAGGAAAGTTCAAGAACCACCCATGGCGCAGTGACCTGTGTGGATGCGTGCCGATACTTTGGGGGACTTCTGGTGGGCGCAATGCAGGGCGCTTCCAAAGAGGAACTGCTTGCTCCACGCTATGCTCCGGTTGCAGGCGTCTGGGAGTCTATCCCGCTCTGTCCCGAAATTGAGGAAATTGCGGGAGGTTCCTTCAAGCGGAAAGAACCACCGATCATCGTCGGCAGCGGCTATGTCGTCGAATCGTTGGAAGCGGCGCTATGGGCGTTTAATCGTTCCTCCAGTTTTGAGGAAGGTTGCCTGCTGGCGGTGAATCTGGGGCATGACGCCGACACCACCGGGGCGATTTTCGGACAACTGGCCGGTGCTTACTATGGTGTTGACGGCATTCCCCAGACCTGGCGTGACTGCCTGACCCAAGCCGATCTGATTCGCCGCTATGCCGGGCAGTTGCTGATGTTGGCCGAAACGCGGTGAGAAGTCATGGCGACCCTCAGCGTTTCCCATTCAGCAGAAATGGCAACCTGTGTGATATGCCATGTTCCCTTATCGGCTCATCAGGCCCGCACCGGCAAGCTTTGTCACCGGGCAGATTGCCGCTGGCAGTATTCCCTGCTGCAAAAGAAAAACCAGGTTTGCCGAGTCTGCGCTAGCCCACTGTCCATTCAAGAGTGGACCTTGGGTCTTTGCATCAGCCCGGACTGTCGGCGATTTGCAGTGGTTGAACAGGCGCGTGAATATCACGAACGTCGGGTCCAGCAAGAACAGAAATTGTGGGAACAGGCCGGGCAACTTCGGCAGCAAGTGCTGAACCGCTTTGGCGTGGGTGAACCGGATGCTTTTCAATTGGCCGTCATTCCCGCCGCGGTCCATCGGATTTCCCGGTTGCCTGCCAGGCGTCGGCGTGAATTTCGGGATTATCTCAAGCCGTTGATCGACCGTGCCGTAGCCTTGTCCGCTGTGTCCGTGATTGAACCGGACCCGACCATGGAATCGGCGTCGATGCAAGAGACCCGGTTGAGCGCCGCATCAGGCAATGCCTGCGCCTGTTGCCAGGGATCGTGTTGCCGGGGCGGCGCTTATACCCATGCTTATTTGGGTGTTGAAACGTTGCAGCGCTATGTCGCGGAGCACCCGGATCAGCAACCCGATCAGATCCTGGCGGCTTACCTGCGCTATATCGGCAAGGAGACCTGTGAGGGGAGCTGTGTTTATCAGCAGGCGGATGGGTGCAGCCTGCCCCGCGAGATGCGCGCCACTATTTGTAACGATTTTTACTGCGGGGGCTTGCGCGAGTTCTGGGCCAAGGTTCCGGCGACCGGCCCCGTGCGTGGTTTCTTTGTGGCGACAACGAACGATGAGATTTGCCGAGCCGCGTTGGTCGATGAAGAGCAGATGCTGATGATGTCAGCGCCGCCTGCGCCTGGAGATTAGCGAGACTCTGCCGGCGATGCGCCTCGGAGCGATGGCCTTTCTGCTGGGTATTCTGATTTTTCAGACCTTGCCGGAATTACCGGCCCGGCACTGGACATTGGCGCTGCCGGGCGTGGTGCTCATTCTGCTATTCATTCCCCGATTACGGCTTCCGGCGTGTGCGGTGACCGGATTCCTGTGGGCGTTGCTATTGGCCCCGCCCATCGCCTTATTGCCGAAGGCGCTGGAAGGCGCTGAAGTGGCGGTGGAAGGCTGGATTGCGACGATCCCCGATCACGAAGGCCGCAGTGTTCGTTTTGAATTCGAGGTAGCGTCAGTCAGGAGTGAAGATATTTTAGTGGCATCGCTGGCCGGACGCCGGTTGCGCCTGTCATGGTGGGATGAGGCACCAGGCGATGCGGATGAAAAAGACGCCCCGGAGGATACGCGTTCTGCGTTGCGGGTCGGCGACCGCTGGTTATTGACAGTCCGGTTGAAGAGTCCTCGCGGACTGCTGAACCCCGGTGGATTTGACTATGAACGCTGGCTTTACGCCAAGGGTATTGTCGCCACTGGCTCGATCCGTTCCCAATCGCTGCCGCAACGACTGGCCGAAGCCGAACGCTATCCTCTGGATCAGTATCGGCAACGGGTCACGGACCGGTTTGCCGAACAGTTGCCGGGTAATCCCTACGTTGGCATTTTGATTGCGCTGGCGGTCGGCGAGGAGGGCGGTATTACGCCCTGGCAATGGGATACGTTCAACCGTACCGGCGTCGGTCACTTGATGTCGATTTCCGGTTCGCATATTGGCCTGATCGCCGGGATGGCGTTTGCGCTGGCCTGGGGGTTCTGGAGCCGGATGCCAAATCTGGCGCTCCACTGGCCAGCGACACGCGCTGCGGCATGTGTGGCGCTACTCAGCGCTGGCGGTTACACCCTGCTATCCGGGTTATCCGTACCCGCGCAGCGCTCGTTCCTGATGGCCGCCGTAGCGCTGCTGGCGTTGATCGCCATGCGGCCAGCCGCGCCGGGTCGGATTCTGGCGCTGGCGTTGCTGGCAGTGCTGGTCATCGATCCTGGTGCGCCACTGCGGGTTGGATTCTGGTTATCCTTCGGTGCGGTTATGGCGATTTTATACAGCGTCAGCGGCCGCTGGCGGGAACGTCGGCTATTTGGCCAAACCGTGGGCCTGCAATTCGACATTACCCTGGCGCTGTTGCCGCCGACTTTGCTGTTCTTCCAGCAATTCCCGGTCTGGTCGCCGCTGGCGAATCTGATCGCGATTCCCTGGGTGGGTTGTACGGTGTTGCCACTGAGTTTGCTGGCGGCGCTGGCGACGCCGTTCAGCGCCGGGCTGCAATCAGTGGCGCTGGATTTGGCGGCGCTGACCATGGAAGGACTGTGGCACATTTTGCGCTGGCTGGATCAATGGCCGGGCATGGTGCTGTACCGGCCTGCACCACCGTTGTGGACGCTGCTGTTTTCACTACCCGGTATGGTGTTGTTGCTTGCACCACGCGGGTTGCCGGGGCGCTGGCTAGGGTTACTGCTGTGTCTGCCGCTGCTGTGGCCACCGTCCGTCGCTCCTGCGGTTGGTGGGTTCTGGTTCACTCTGCTGGATGTCGGGGAAGGATTAGCGGCAGTCGTGAAAACCCGTGAGCATACGCTGGTTTATGACACGGGTCGGCGGCTGGGGACGACGCTGGATACCGGGCGGGCGGCGCTTGCGCCCTTTCTGCGTTATCAGGGCGCAGAGCAGGTGGATCTGCTGATCGTTAGCCATGCGGACAGTCAGCATGTCGGCGGCGTGCGGTCGTTGCGGGAGTTGATGCCGATTGCGCGTATTCTGACCTCAGCGCCGGACCAGACGCCGATTGATGGCGCTGAATGGTGTCGGGCGGGTCAGGCGTGGGAATGGGATGGCGTGCGGTTTGCGATATTGCATCCGCCGCCGACTGGGTTCAGTGGCGATGAGGCGTCCTGTGTGCTGAAAATTGAAGGTCAGGACGGGCGGGTGTTGTTGCCGGGCGATATTGAGGCCAGTGCGGAAAGGGCGCTGGTTCGAACCTACGGCAGCGGCTTGGCCGCCGAGGTACTGGTCGCACCGCATCAGGGTCGACGTAATCTGTCCACGTCGGCTTTTCTGGACGCCGTGCAACCGCGCTATATTTTGTTCGCCACCGGCTATCACAACCGCTATGGCTATCCACGGATGGACACGGTAGCCCGTTATCAGGCGACCGGCGCGACACTGCTGGATTCCTCTTATGAAGGCGCGTTGACCTTCCGGCTGGAGCCGGGGCAGGCACTGGAGCCGGAGCGCTATCGGTGGGACGAGCGTCGGTACTGGACCGCGCCATAAACAGAAGATAAACAGAAGATGATGAATGAGCAAACGATACTGGTCACGGGCTGTTCCTCCGGGATTGGCCATTGCGTCGCCCACGGTTTGAAGGCGCGGGGGTGGCGGGTGTTTGCTACAGCGCGTCAATGGGTGGACGTGGAGCGGTTGCGGGCCGAGGGACTGGAAAGCCTGCGCCTGGATGTGCGGGACGCAGCTTCTATTCAAGTTGCAGTCGCCGAAGTGCTGGCGCAGACCGGCGGGCGGCTGGATGCGCTGTTCAACAATGCCGGTTACGGTCAGCCGGGTGCCGTCGAGGATATCAGTCGGGCAGCGTTCCGGGAGCAGTTTGAAACCAATGTATTCGGTGCGCAGGAACTGACGAATCAGATCATTCCGGTGATGCGCCGGCAGGGAGGGGGGCGGATTCTGTACAACAGTTCTGTCCTCGGGCTGGTGGCGTTTCCCTACCGGGGCGCGTATGTCGCCAGCAAGTTCGCGCTCGAAGGACTGGCCGATACACTGCGCCTGGAACTGGTCGGGACGGGCATTCATATTTGTCTGATCGAACCCGGCCCTATTCTCAGCCAGTTCCGTAACAACGCTCACTTGGCCTATCAGCGGCATGTGCAGACCGAGGGCAGTCCGCACCGGGAAAAGTACGCAGCGATGGAAGCCCGGCTACGCAAGGCAGGCCCCGCTGCGCCGTTTACCCTGCCGCCAGAAGCGGTGTTGAAGCGGGTCATTCATGCGCTGGAAAGTCCCCGACCCCGGACACGCTACCCGGTGACTGCGCCGACGTATCTGTTCAGGGTGTTGCGATGCCTGCTGCCGACCTGGATGCTGGATGCCGTCCTGCGGCGCGCGGGCGGCGAAGGGCGGCGTTAAGGAGCGAACAGTGAGGCGAACGCCTTAAGCTGATAGCGGGCCACCTTGCGGGCTTCTTCGGGGAAACCGGAGTTATAGGCGGGCGGGCCGCAACAGGACTGATCCTATGGAAAGCAGGCGTCGATGACGCAGGTGCCGAAATAGTATGCCTTCATCAGGATGACCTCGCCGTTCGCTGCTGGACAGTCCCTTAAACTGTAGTTCAACCCTCGCGAAAGTCGCTGCAATAACGATCAATGCCCGTTGTCATTTTTCCCCCTCCCGAATATCCATCATAGGCGGCGACTCGATGATAATGCGGTCGCGGCCTTGCGCTTTCGCCAGGTAGAGGCGGTCATCGGCAATATGAATCATTTTTTCAATCGTCGCTTCCGCCGCCAGTTCATTGACGTTAGCGACGCCGGCGCTGAAAGTCAGTGTCAAAGGCACGCCTTCGTAGTCAAAAATGCGGCTTTTGATCCGGTCCCGCAGTCTTGCCAGCATGATTTCGGTTTGACACAAATCGATATTCATGGTCGCCACCAGAAATTCCTCGCCGCCGTACCGTCCCACTAAATCGTAGGGGCGAAAATTGGCTGCCAGCAAGCCCGCAAATTCCCGAAGGATAAAATCGCCCGCCGGATGACCGTATGTATCATTGATTTTTTTGAAAAAATCCAGATCAATGATGGAAATGGAAAAGCTGCGCCCCGCCCGCTGAAACTCCGCAATGACCGTATTCAGTTGGGCAAATACAAATCGCCGATTATACAAACCGGTCAGATGATCCTGTATCGACACCCGGTACAGTTCTTCCTCCGCCCGCTTGCGATCCGTAATATCAATAATCAGCCCCTCAATGGCTTGTACATTGTTTTTATCATCATGGATGAAGAGGCCTTTTTCGAAGACCCACTTCTCATGTTGATCAGCGGTGATAATCCGGTATTCCAGCTCGAAAGACTGACCAGAAGAGAGGGCCTGTTCACAGGTTTGCCAGATGCGCTCACGGTCTTCCGGGGCAATGACATCCCGATAGGCCAGAAAGCGGTTATGCAGCAGATCTTCGGTCGGGTAACCGGTCAGTTGCAGGCAGCCTTCGGAAACAAATTCCATGGTCCACTGCGGCTCATAACGACATCGATAGGCCATGCCGGGTAAATTGGCTAACAGCACCGACTTACTCCGTTCACTTTCTGCCAGGGCGGCATTGATTTTTCTCAGACGCCAGGTCCAGTAAAATGATAAAGCAATAAGCGCCGCCAGTCCGCCAGCGATGCGCAGGATAAATCCGTAATCGATGGGTTTGACGACGGTAATATTGACATGGTTGTTGATAATATCCTCGCGTTCACCCGGTGTAATCGTAGCAATACCCTTGTTCAGGATGTCACGCAGCCGGGGTTCGCGATGGAGAACGCCAATACGGAGGCGGTTAACATAGCGGTCTGGCGCTTGTCCGGCGATTTTCAGATTGAACAGACCTTCCTTGCGAATGGTGTAAGCGGCAATGGTCAGCGAACGTAGCGTCATATCCGCCTGACGATGGGAAATGGCCTGAAAAACTTCATTTTCCGTTGCGACATTCAGTATTTTCAGATTGGGAAAATCGCGCTGGATGCGCTCTTCCATCGAGGTGCCACGGGGCAAGACAATGGTTTTGCCCGTCAACTCGGTTGCATCGTAAATGAAGGGATGCTCTTCGCGGGTAATAAAGACATTGGGGTCAATAAACAGTGGTTCCGTAAAAACCAGCCACTCCTCACGGGCTGGTGTCTGGTTGAGAAACGGCAAAATCAGCACTTGGCCCGTTCTGGACCAAACGACCGCCTCATCCCAGTCTTTGGGCAAAACGTAGGTGAACTGGATACCGAGCCGTTTTGCGAGGAGATCCAGCAAATCAGCGGCAATGCCGGTGAACCGTCCGTGTTGATCAACATGCTCGTAGGGAATCCAGTCAGGATCAGGGGCCACGGTCAGGGGACCCAGCTTGGCCAGGTAATCCCGTTCTTCCGGGGTCAGATCGACAGATTGGGAGACGTCCGGCATCTCCGGCCGTCGTTCGGCATGAGCGCGGTCGATGAGCTCGGGTAGCATCCCACCAGTCACCGCTAACCCCATACTGATGAGTACGCTCAAGACGCCAACCGCCCTGACGTATCCACCGACCGCGTTGCCTTTCAGTCCGCACTGGATTTTTAAAATCATCCAGCAAACCACGCCAGTTGTGGATGCAGCTTTACTACCTCCCCAACGATTAGCAACGCTGGCGAACGCGCCCCGGCCAACCGTCCCGGCAAATCCGTCACCGTGCCGATGTACACCTGCTGCCCCGGCAAGGTTCCCTGCTCCACCAATGCCGCCGGCATGTCCGCCGGAACGCCATGTTCCAGCAGATGCTGACAGATCTGACCCACGCTCTTCAGCCCCATATAAAACACCACGGTCTGATGTGGTTGCGCCAGCACTGGCCAGTTCAAATCGAGGGTGCCATCGCGTAAGTGCCCGGTTACAAACACACACATCTGCGCATAATCGCGATGGGTCAGCGGAATCCCCGCATAAGCCGCGCAACCCGCCGCCGCGGTCACGCCCGGAACGACCTGAAATGGAATGCCCGCCGCCATCAGCGTCTGAATTTCTTCTCCGCCCCGCCCGAAAATAAACGGATCGCCGCCCTTCAATCGCAACACCCGTTGCCCTTGCCGTGCCAAATCCACCAGCAGTTGATTAATATCCTCCTGCGGCACAGTGTGATGATCGGGCTGTTTACCAACAAAAATGCGCTCCGTTCGCGGTTCCAGCAGTTCCAGAATGTCCGGACCAATCAGCCGATCATAGACTGCAACATCCGCCTGCTTCATCAACCGCAGGGCTTTCAGGGTCAGCAATTCGGGATCGCCGGGACCTGCACCCACCAGATACACCTCGCCATTACTCATTTTTATTCGATTCCTCATTGCGGCGGGCTATCCATTCGCGCATATCGTCATTCACTACTCGCGCATAAATCACCTCAACCGGCAATCGCAAATCAATCGCGGCGAAATAAACTTCATCGCCGAGATAATAATGTTCCGATTGCCAATGACGATCCCGGCGACAGATTTCAACATCCACGAAATCCTGTTCAATCAGCACATATTCCTGAAGGCTGGGCAAGTTTTGATAGGCTAAACGCTTGAAAGATTGATCCGTTCGGCGCGTTGAACGTGAGAGTACTTCCACAATGATGATCGGTGATTCAGTGTAATATTCGTCTTCAGTTTTATCTTCACACACCACGATCACATCAGGATAAAAATAATTTTTTCCACATTTGACTTTCATATCCGATGAAAAAGGCTCGCATGGCGTATTTTCCAAATGCTCACCGAATTTTCGAAAAATATTCCCGGCAATTCGGTCATGATTTTTACTGGCTCCGGCCATGGCATAAACATCGCCATCAATATATTCATGCCGGATCGTACTGATACGCTCACCTTCCAGATAGTCCTGCTCGCTAATCCAGTGATACTTATAATTCAATGCCATGATTCAGTTCTCCACATCTGTTGCTGCGTTCTGAACACATTTCAGCCAGCGCCAAGGCCAACCGCTGCCATGCTGATTCTGCACCCGGTAATCCAAATCGCAATCCTGGCGGATCCGCAAAGCGCCGCACCAGAATCCCCCGCTGCGCCAAAGCCTCCTGCCAATATTCAGCTTCGGGCAGCGAAACCCACTGAAACAGCGCCGTCCCACCCGCGACCGGCAATCTCTGCCGCTGCAAAATTTCCTGCAATCGCTCCTCGGCCTGACGCAAATCAACCCGCATTTGCGCCTGCCAGTCGCGATCCTTCAACGCCTGCATCGCGACCCAGCGGGCTGGACCACTGACCGCCCACGGCCCCAGCGCCTCCTGCAATCGCTCCAGCACCGCCGACTCGGCCATTACAAACCCGACCCGCGCACCGGCCAGACCGAAGAACTTGCCCAGCGAACGCAGCACGATCAATCCCGGCAACCCGGCTTCACCGGCCAGACTGTCCTCCGGCGTCGCATCCATAAAGGCTTCATCCACTACCAGCCAGCCGCCGCGCACCGCCAGCCGCGCCCGCCAATCCAGTAATGTCGCCCGCTCAAAACGTTGTCCCGTGGGATTGTTGGGATGAATCAGCGCCAGTACATCCAACCGATCCACGGCACCCTCCAGCGCCTCAACGGGCAGCATCTCCACCTCATGCCCGGCTCGCCGCCAGGCGTGAGCATGTTCCGCATAACCGGGATACAGAACCCCGACCTGCCCCCGTTCGCGCAACAGCGGCAAAGTTTGAATCGCCGCCTGTGAACCCGCGACCGGCAATAACTGTGCTGTACCGTAATACGCTGCCGCTGCATCCTCCAGCCCATCCCCGATTTCCGGCAAGCGTTGCCAGGCCGTGGGCGGCAGCAGCGGAACCGGCCAGCCTTGCGGATTGATGCCAGTGGACACATCCAGCCAGTCGCTCAGAGGAATGCCATAGTGAATCGCCGCCGCCCGCAATCCGCCGCCATGCTCAAGCAAGGACTAATCCCCCCAACGCAATGACG
>JAUPTV010000227.1 GCA_030917925.1 Pseudomonadota bacterium | reverse complement strand
TGCTGGAACTGGTGCAGATCGAACCCTTTGCCCCGATTCATCTGCGGCGGCGGATTTGAGTGATAGACCTTTCATGCCGGAATTGAAAATCATCCTGGAAGCCGTGCTGTTGGCAGCGGGCGAACCGCTGTCGCTGGATCGACTGCTGGCCCTGTTTCCAGAAAGCGAGCGGCCGGAACGCGACGTATTGCGCAATGCGCTAGTGAAACTGGCGGCAGATTACGCTGGGCGCGGTATGGAACTGGCCGAAGTCGCCAGTGGGTTCCGCCTGCAAGTACCTGGAACTTTTACCCCCTGGGTCTCGCGCCTCTGGGAGGAGCGGGCGGCGCATTACTCGCGGGCGCTGCTGGAAACCTTGGCGCTGATCGCTTACCGTCAGCCGATTACCCGTGGCGAGATCGAAGAAGTGCGCGGCGTCAGCCTCAGCAGTAGTATGATGAAGACCTTGCAGGATCGCGACTGGATCAAGGTGATCGGCCACCGTGAAGTGCCGGGCCGTCCGGCGCTGTATGCGACGACCCGCGACTTCCTGGATTATTTCGGTTTGAAAAGCCTGAGCGAATTGCCGCCCCTGGCTGCGCCGCGTGATTTGGACGCCATTGGCGCTGATCTGGAGCGCCGCGCTGCCGCCCCTGTCGATTCGACACTGCCCCCACCGTCCCTGCCGCCCCCGGAGCCTTTCCATGTCTGAACGTTTACAAAAATTCCTGGCCCGTATCGGTCAAGGTTCCCGCCGCCAGATCGAAGACTGGATTCGCCAGGGCCGCATTACCATCAACGGCGTCCCGGCCCAACTGGGCGTACAAGTGAACGGTGCCGAGCGGATTGACATTGATGGCCAACGGCTACAAGTCCGCGCTTTCGGGCAAAAGCGCCGGGTGCTGGCCTACTACAAGCCGGTGGGTGAAGTGACCAGCCGCAGTGATCCCGAGGGTCGCCCAACGATCTTTGAACGGCTGCCGATCTTGCGCGATAGCCGCTGGATTGCTGTAGGCCGGCTGGATTTGAATACCCAGGGTTTGTTGCTGCTGACCAATGATGGGGAACTGGCCAACCGGTTGATGCATCCCTCGTCGCAGATTGAGCGGGAATATGCCGTGCGTATTCTGGGTCAGGTAGCGCCGGCAACCATCCAGCAATTGCAGGAAGGCGTACCCCTGGAAGATGGCATGGCCCGCTTTGACCAGATTCGTGAAGCGGGCGGCGAAGGGGCGAATCACTGGTATCACGTCATCCTGCGGGAAGGACGTCATCGCGAGGTGCGCCGGTTGTGGGAGTCACAGGGCGTGGCGGTCAGCCGGTTGGTCCGGGTGCGCTATGGACCGATTACGCTGCGGCGGGGCTTGCATCCGGGACATTGGGATGAGTTGAACGAGGGGCAGATTGACGAGTTGCAGAAGGCGGTCGGCAATACGCCAAACCTGCAACCGGAACCGGAGCCGGAACCGCGTCCGGCATCCCGCACGAAGCCGGTTCGGCCCGCATCGCCACGCCACCCGGCCTCGAAACGCCCCGCTTTTCCCCGTACTTCTAAAAAGTGAGTACCTCGATGCGCAGTGGCCCCGTTGCCCCGGCTCCCCGTGCCGATTAGACTTAGCTCCCTTTTGCCCGATCCCTCAAGGACAAAACATCACGGTCAGGAGAACCATGGCCGCCTCGTTTCCCCCCGATTCCGTGGGTCTGATTACCCCCCAGACCCTCTATTTTGACGAGCCGCTGGCGCTGGACTGTGGCCGGACGTTGGCGAATTACGACCTCGTTTATGAAACCTATGGGACGCTGAACGCCGACCACAGCAACGCGGTGCTGATTTGCCATGCCCTGTCCGGCGATCACCACGTTGCGGGTTACCATGAAGATGCTGACCTGAGCAAGCCTGGCTGGTGGGATAACTGCATCGGTCCCGGCAAGCCTATCGACACTAACCAGTTCTTCGTGGTGTGCTGCAACAACCTGGGCGGCTGCAAAGGCTCTACCGGCCCGACCGCGATCAATCCGGAAAATCTCAAGCCCTATGGCCCGGACTTTCCCATCGTCACGGTCAAGGACTGGGTGCACAGCCAGGCGCGATTGGCTGATCGCCTTGGCATTCAACAATGGGCGGCCATTATGGGCGGCAGCCTCGGCGGGATGCAGGCCATGCAATGGACGATCTCCTTTCCGGACCGGGTGCGCCATGCGCTGGTCATTGCTGCCGCCCCGCGCCTTTCAGCGCAAAATATCGCGTTTAACGAAGTGGCGCGACAGGCGATTCTGTCCGATCCCGATTTCCATTACGGGCACTATTACGACTTCGGCGTCGTGCCGCGCCGGGGGCTGATGATCGCCCGGATGCTGGGCCATATCACTTACCTGTCCGAAGAAGGGATGCGCGCCAAGTTTGGCCGTGAGTTGCGCGAAGGTCGGCCCAACTTCAACTTTGATACCGAGTTTGAAGTGGAAAGTTATCTGCGCCATCAAGGCAAGGCTTTCGTGGACCGCTTCGACGCCAATACCTATCTGCTGATGACCAAGACTCTCGATTATTTCGACCCGGCAGCGGATTTCGACCGGGATCTGTCCGCCGCTTTCCACCGGGCGCTGGCGCGATTTCTGGTCATCTCCTTCACCAGTGACTGGCGATTTTCGCCGGCCCGTTCGCGGGAAATTGTGCGGGCGCTGGTGCGGGCGGGGCGGGAAGTCAGCTACGCCGAACTGCCCTCGGAATACGGTCATGACGCCTTTCTGATGCCGATTCCCTTGTACCACGAAATATTGCGCAGCTATTTGATCCGGGTCGCCCGCGAGGTGAACGCTCATGCGTCCTGAACTGGAGTTAATCAGCGACTGGATTCGCCCCGGCGCTCAGGTGCTGGATCTGGGGTGTGGCGACGGCGCTCTGCTGGCCTATCTGCATGAACACCGGCAGGTGAACGGCTATGGCCTGGAAATCGACACCGCCAACATCGTCAAATGCATTCAGACCGGCGTGAACGTGATTCATGCCGATCTGGAAGCGGGGCTGGAGGATTTTTGCGATAGCAGTTTTGACTATGTCATCATGACGCAGACCTTGCAGGCGGTCCGGCATACTGAACGGTTATTGGATGAAATGTTGCGGGTGGGTCGGCAAGGCATTGTCACCTTTCCCAACTTCGGATTCTGGCGCTGCCGGCTCCAGGTCGGTTTGCAAGGTCTGATGCCGGTCGCCAAGACCCTGCCCTATCAATGGTACAACACCCCCAACGTTCACCTGTTCACCCTCCGCGATTTTGAGGAGTTGTGTCGAACCAAGCGCATTGACATTTTGCAGCGCATGGTCCTTGACCACTCGCATCGCCCCTGGCTCGGCCCGCGACTGTGGCCCAATCTGCTGGGTGAGATCGCCCTGTACCGACTGGGACGCGCCTGAGGGCGAGTTCTCTGCCGGGTTAATCAATCATGGAGACGCTTATGCCTGTCAATCCCCGATCAACGCGATGGCTGACCCGTCGCCGACTGCGCGGCTTCACGTTGATTGAAGTCATGGTCGTGGTCGTGATCCTCAGCATCCTGGCCGCCGTCGTCGTGCCGCGCATTATGGATAACCCGGATAAGGCCCGGGTGGTCAAGGCCAAGCAGGATATCCGCGTCATCAAGAATCAGCTCGATCTGTACCGGCTGCACAATTTCCGCTACCCGACGACGGAACAGGGTCTGGAAGCGCTGGTGCAGAAACCGGTTGACGCCGCACACTGGCAGGAAGGTGGCTATCTGGACAAATTGCCCAAGGATCCCTGGGGCAAACCGTACCAATATCTCAGCCCCGGTCAACACGGCCAACTGGATATCTATTCGCTGGGCGCCGACGGACAGTCGGGCGGCGAGGGTATCGATGCGGATATCGGCAACTGGAATCTGGATGAATAGGCATTAGTGGTTGGTAGTTATGGCAATGCCCGGATCGAGACGCGGGTTCACGTTGATCGAAATCATGGTGGTCATGGTGCTGATCGGTATCCTGGCCAGTTTCGCAGTGCTGTCGATCGGTGGCGGACCCCGGGATCGTTTGCTGGAAGAAGGTCAGCGACTGGCGGCGCTGATGGCGTTGCAGCAGCAGGAGGCGATTCTCAGTGGGGAGATACGCGGCATTCAGTTTAGCCGGCAGGGTTATGCCATTCTGACCCTGAGTGAAAAAGGTCACTGGGAACCGCCCGAGGCGACCGAGACCCTGATTCACCGTCAGTTACCCGAAGATCTGACGCTCGGCCTGTGGGTCGATAACCGGCCCGCACCGCTCGAAAAAACCGATTTCCCCCAGGTTCTGTTGCTGAACAGCGGTGAAGCCACCGAGTTTGTCGCGGTATTCCGCTTCGTAGACGATCCAGCGCTGGATGCGCCCTTGTATCGGGTTGCGGGCGACGCCATGGGCCGGTTGACGGTCGGGGAAGTGACCCGATGAAGCGTCCATCTGGCTTCACCCTGCTGGAAGTGCTGGTCGCCATGGCGGTGCTGGCCATCGCTATGGGCGCGATCATCAACGCGGCTACGCAAAGCATTGCCAGCACTGCCTGGTTGCGCGACCAGACCTTCGCCAGTTGGGTGGCGCTCAACAAGGTCAATGAACAGTTGCTGGCCGCCGAACCCTGGCCGGATGAGGGTATCGTGCGGGGTAGCGCCGATCTGGCCAATCGCGCCTGGCTATGGGAAAGCCGCTTCGTCAAAACCGATGACCCTGATCTGCGCCGCTTGGACGTCACGGTTCGCTCGGTCGAGAATGGCCCGGCATTGAGTACGCTGACCGCTTTCAGGGCTAATCCCCCACAAGAACCGCCCGCGCAAAATCCCAATGATCCTGCCGCCCGGCCACCGCCGACGCCAAAAACACCATGAAATTGACCGTGCGCGGCTTTACCCTGCTGGAATTGCTGGTCGCCCTCGCGGTATTCGCGATCATGGCGACTGCTGCCTATAGCGGGTTGCGGAGTGTGCTGTTCACCCGTGCAGCGGTGGAAGCGCAAAACCGGCGGCTGGCGGACGTGCAACTGGCCGTGTTTCGCCTGGTTCAGGATATTCAACAAGCGACGCCGCGCGGCATTCGCGATGAGTATGGCGATCCTGAACCGGCGCTGCGCGGCGGGGATTTGCTGGATGACGTGCTGATTCTGACCCGCGCCGGCTGGGATAATCCCCTGGGTCAATCGCGGGCGACGTTGCAACGGGTCGCCTACCGGTTGCGAGAGGGCCGCTTGTGGCGACTGCATTGGGATGTGCTGGATCGCGGTGGTGCCGTTGCGCCACGCGAGACGCTGCTGCTGGATCAGGTGCAGGAATTTCGGGCGCGATTTCTCGACCAGGAGGATGAATGGCGGAATGACTGGCCCCCGCCGGCGGATCAAAGCGCTGAAGATCAACGGTCGGATCCGAATCTGCCGCCGCGTGCGGTGGAAATTACGCTGACGCTGGAGGACTGGGGTGCGATTACCCGCCTGTTGCCGTTGTCCGGTTGACCGCTTGGCGCACCGTCAATCTGGTGTGGCGCTGATTACCGTCCTGCTGATTGTCTTTCTGGCCAGCATGACCGCGATCAGCCTGGCCACCGTGCAGCAAATCGCCATCCGCCGCAGTACCGTTCTGCAACACCAGCAGCAGGCTCGGCTCTATACGCTGGGCATTGAACAATGGGCGGGACTCGTGCTGATGCGCGACCGGCAGGACAATCAGATCGACCACCCCGGCGAAGTCTGGGCCAATCTGCCCGCAACGCTGCCGGTTGATGAGGGCGTTCTGTCGGGAAAAATCCGCGATTTGCAGGGTTGCTTCAATCTCAACAATCTATGGCGGCCCCCGCAAGACACGGGAAATCCCGAAAACCCGGCATCCAATCTACCGTCCGCCCCTGAACGGCCCGTTCCAGCTATTCCCTCATCGCCCGCTGCCGGCAAGGCGGGACTCGACAAAGCGCAACTTCAATTCCTACAGCGCCTGCTAACCCGACTGGAGCTGAAACCGGAACTGGCGCAGGCCATGGCTGACTGGATTGATCCCGACCCGGATGCGCTGTTCCCGGATGGCGCTGAGGATAGCGATTATACGGTGCTGAACCCGCCCTATCTGGCCGCCAACCAACCCTTCTCACATGTTTCCGAATTGCGCTTGGTCAAGGGCGTAGACCGGGAAATTTACGATAAACTGGCACCACTGGTGTGCGCCTTGCCGCCCGGCGTCGCGCTCAATGTCAATACCGCGCCGGCGCTGATTCTGGCGGCGCTTGACGACCAACTGGAACTGGCTGATCTGGAACGCTCGCTGGAAGAGCGTCCCGCCGAGGGTTACGAAAACGTGGATGAATGGATGAATGCGGTGAAAATCACGCTGGACGCGCCGACTAAAGCGCTGCTGAGCGTCGACAGCCAATATTTTTTATTGCAGGCCGAAGCCCGGGTGGGCGATGGCCGCGCAATGTTATACAGTATGATTTTTCGTGACGAAAATGGCGTTCGCGTCCTGCGACGCAGTTTTGGCCACCAGGATTAAGACCCCGTGCCCGCTCCCTTGAGTTTTTTCCGGTTGCGCTCCCCTGATCAGGCGGAATGGTTGCGCCCGGATGGTGCCGTCCAGCGTGGCCCCCTGGCCGAACTGGCCAGTCAGGCGGGTAGCGCCCGCTGGATGCTCGCAGCGCCGGGAGAAGCCATTACCCTGCATCGCATTCCCTTGCCGGGCCGCAAACGGGCCTTGTGGGCGCGCGCGGTACCTTACGCCCTGGAAGATCAACTGGCCGACGACATTGAGACCCTGCACTTTGCGCTGGGTCAAGCCCCGGATGGCGATCATCTGCCGGTGGCGACGGTCGATCACGCGGTACTGCGCGGTTGGCTGGAAACCGTTGCCCAGGCCGGACTCACCCCGCTTGCCGTGATTCCCGAGCCGCTACTCCTGCCCTGGCAAGATGGGGAATGGAGTCTCCTGGCCGAAGGCTTGCGGGTCGTGGTGCGCACCGGCCGCTGGGAAGGTTTCGTCACCGACCCGGAGACGCTGGAGCTGTTTCTGCACCAGGCGCTGGTGGAAGCGGGCAATGCTAAACCGCAGCGCTTGCGCATCTGGGGGAATCCGCCGCCCCTGACGCTGGATGTGGCCCGGCAGATTGAAAGTGAACTGGTCGAACCGCTGCCCTTATTCGCCGTTGGCTATCGGCCTGATGCTGTCCTGAATCTGCTGCAAGGCCCCTACAGCCGACAGATGCAGTGGCAACGCCGGTTGCGACCCTGGCGGTCGGCAGCGATCCTGGCCAGCGTGTGGCTCCTCGTCCAGGGGATCGGATTACTCTGGGAACATGGGCGACTGCAACGGGAACACAGTGCTTTGCGCGCCGCCATGGAACAGGTCTACAAGGACGCGGTTCCGGGTGCGGCCCGGATTGTGAATCCCAAAGTTCAACTGGAAACCCGATTACGGGAGTTGGCTCCGGCCGGGACCACAGGCGGGGCGTTTCTGGAATTGCTCCATCAGGGCGCACAACCTCTGGTGCGGTTTCCCGACATCACCCTGCGCGGCGTCAGCTATCGTGAAGGGCAACTTGATCTGGCGCTGGAGGGCGGCAACCCGGCAGTGCTGGATCAACTCCGGCAACAACTGGAGCAACAACCCGGACTGCGGGCGGAAATTCGCACGACGCAGCGCGAAGGACGGATGGAAAGTAAAGTGACGCTAAAAAAGGTTGCCTCGTGAAAGCCTGGTGGGAGAGCCTCGCCACCCGTGAACGCGCCCTGGTTAGCGGCGGCCTGGCGGTTACGCTGGCTGTCCTGATCTATGTGCTGGTCTGGGAACCGTTCCAGGTCAGCCATCGCCGACTCCAGCAGAGTGTCGCTGAACAGCGCGCTGACCTGGCCTGGATGCAGCAAGCCGCTCAGGACATTCAACGACTAAGCGGAACGGCGCGGCCCAGAAGTGACGGTCGTTCCTTGTTGACCGTGGTCGATCAGACCGCACGAGCGGCAGGATTGGGCGCAGCCCTAAAACAGATTACCCCGCAAGGCGAGGATAAGCTGAGCGCCCGCCTGGATGCCGTCGAGTTCGACAAACTACTCCCGTGGATTGGAACCCTGGAACGTGAACATCCCATCGTCCTCATCAATTTGAGCGTTGATCGCACCGAAATCTCCGGTCTGGTCAATGCCCGGCTGATCCTTCAGGGAACCCGACCATGAAAAATGCGCTGCGCTACGGTTCGCTGGGCCTGCTGGCGTTCCTGGGGTTCCTGCTGTGGCTGGCCCCGGCGACGATGCTCATCGACCCGCTCACCGAGCAGATTCCGGGATTGCGGGTGCAAACGGTTGAGGGCGGCGCGACGAATGGCGTAGCGAGCGGCGTCAGTTGGCATGGCGCGCAGATTGATCAACTGAACTGGGACTGGCGGCCACTGGCGTTATTGACCGGTTGGCTGGAATTTCATGTGAAGACCGATGATCCGGATATTAAGCTGGCTGGAAAAGCCGCGATCAACCCGGCGCGTCAGCGGCGCCTTCGGGAATTCACCGGGAACCTGCGCCTCACCGAACTGGCCATCGCTATGGGCCAACCGCAATGGCCGGTGCAGGGCGTAGCAGATTTTAACCTGCGTGAAGTCCGTCTGAACCCGGCAGGTCAGCCACTGGCGGCGGATGGCGTCGTCCATTTGCTGAATCTGCGCGTAACGCTGGGTCAGCCCTTGACGCTGGGTGATTTTACCGCGCAACTGACCCCGGCTGACCCGGAAGGCGTACAGGGCGTTATTCAGGATCATGACGGACCGCTGGCGCTGGAAGGCGCATTCAGCCTGCTGCCGGATGGCCGTTACCGGTTCAACGGTCAGGCGTCGGTTCGCGACCCCGGTAATCAAGCGTTGCGCCAGGCCATGAATCTGCTGGGACCGCCGGGCAGCGATGGCCGCTGGGCTTTGAATTTTTCCGGCGTACTGCCCCGGTAAATCAGGAAAACTTAATAATCAATGATTTTTTGTAGTAGCACCGGTTCGGGATGTTCAAAACAAGAACGAACGAACCGCCGGTTTCTTTCATCGCGCCACCAAAGGGGGAAGCACTCATGCGACTGCGACTGCGCGTATTTTCGATCATTCTGACCACGCTGGTACTGGCGGCTTGCGCCAGCCCACCCGCGCCGCCGCCGGCCAGAATTCCCATCGCAAGCCATGATGCGGTCTTCCCTGTGCCGCCTGCTTTACAGCCGCAGATCGCTTTCTGGCAGAACGTCTATGCGGTGTGGGGGCGCAGTCAGATTGCGTTGCACGACAACCGCTATATGGATCTGATTTATGAAGTGATTACCCTGCCCGGCGAGGTCGGGGAAGGTTATTCCGCGGATCAGAAGACCTATCTCAAGTTGCGTTATGAAGGTCTTAATACGGCCCTCCGTCAACTGGAATCCAAAACTGCCGCTCGTGCGCCGCTAACGCCCAACGAGCAAGCATTAGCGAACCGCATTCAGTCGAGTACCGGCGGGCCTGGAGCAATGGCTGGCGCGAGTGACCGGTTGCGCAACCAGCGCGGGATGCGCGAGCGGTTCAAGCGCGGTCTGGAAATCAGCGGCCGCTATGATTCCGTGTTCCGTCAGGTGTTCCGCGAGGCGGGCCTGCCCGAAGATCTAGCCTATCTGCCGCATGTCGAATCTTCTTTCCAAAACCATGCAGCATCTTCGGTAGGCGCGGTAGGCATGTGGCAATTCATGCCCGCAACAGCCCGGCAATTCATGATGATGAATACGGCAGTCGACGAGCGACGCGATCCGGTAGCCTCCGCTCAGGGCGCGGCGAAATATCTGGGGAAAGCCCACAACCGTCTGGATAGTTGGCCATTGGCGATCACGTCTTACAATCACGGGGTCGGCGGCATGGCGCGGGCGAAAAGCGAATGGGGCGATGACATGGCGGCCATCGTGAAAAACTATTCGGGAAAGAGTTTTGGCTTTGCCTCACGGAATTTCTATACCGAATTCCTGGCGGCGCGTAACATTGCCCGCAATCCGCAACAGTTCTTCCCGGAAGGTCTTAGTTACGAATCGCCGCTGAATCTGGACCGGATTCGGCTCCGGCAAACGGTAGCTGTTTCCACCCTGGCCAGTTATTACGAGGTGAACTCCAGTGAATTGGCCGCCCTGAACCGGGCCTGGAATCCCCCGGCGCAGAGCGGACGCATCCCGCTGCCGGCAGGAACGATGGTCTGGCTGCCGGCAGGGACCATGATACGGTTGGCGCAACGGGGCGCGGCGGATCGGGCGCTGGTCCTGGCCGAACCGGTATCCACAGCCCGGTTGCGTTAATCCCGTTTCCCTCAAAACGGATGCCCTCCTCCTTGTGGGGGAGGGGAGGGCAGGGGCAGGCTGGAAAATCAGCCCAGTTTCTTGAGTAGATCCTCGGCGCGCTGCTTCTGCGCCGCATCACCTTCCTTGAGAACATCATCCAGCAGACCGCGAGCGCCAACCTGGTCGCCCATGTCCAGATAGGCCGCGGCCAAATCCAGCTTGGTTTCGACATAATCGGTGCCGGTATCGCCACCGCCGCCCGGCGGTAGACTGAGTTCCATCTTGCCCAGATCGAACCCGCCATCGCCAAAGCTGCGTAACTCATCCTCCAACAGCGCCATATTCTCGTTGCCGGACTGCTGGCTGACGTCGGTAAACTCGAATTTGAAATCCGATGCCTTGGGTTGCTCAGGTTTCGCAGCCGTTGTGGACCGGCTCATGGGTTCAAAACCTGGCAAGTTCAAATCGATGGTTGCCGCTAAATCGTCGGCAGGCGCGGACCGGGTGGCGGGTTTCAGCTCCAGCGGCGGCAACTCCGCTGGCTTGCGGGTGGACTCTAATCCCAGATCGCCCAGATCAAACTCCAGCCTGTCCAATTGTAATCCAGAGGGTAATTCCGACAGTGGCTCCAACTCCGGAGTTGGAACCCGAGCCGGAATGGGTGCCGGTTGGATCGGCTTCACGGGCGCTACCGGCGGCAACGGCGCATTGGTCCGGGTCACCGATGCGGTAGGAGGTTCGGTATCGGGCATCCGTCGCGCCGCGCCGCCGCGTGAAGCGCCTTTTCCGTCGGTGATCGGTTGCGACCGCTCATCACCCAGACTGAAATCAATATCCTTCAATAACTCATCGATGGGTTTGGGCGGCGGCGCAGCTACCTTGGGCACCGGCTTAACGGCGGGTTTGGCCGGGGGTTCGGCGACTGGCGGCGGTGTAGCTGTAGTCTCTTCAACCGCAGACTGAACCGGTTTTCTGGATTTTACTTCGGGCTTGCGCACCGAAGTCCGGGGTTCGGCGGCGGCGATCTCGTCTGTTGCTATCGTGCCCTCATGCAGCGCTTCTTCCTCCATGATCGCTGTGGTTTTCGGACGCGCCTGACGCCGGAGGAGCGGCAATAACAAGACCGCGCCCACGGCGAACACGATCAAGGCAATGGCAATCCAAACCACCGGATTGGACAACCAGTCCATACCGGTTTCCGGAGGCGGCATGACCGGCTTCGCCGCAGGCAGTGGGGCATCCGGTTCCAGAGGCTTGGTATCTACCACGGGCGGCGGCGGCTCCAGGGGCTTGGTATCTACCACGGGCGGCGGCGGCTCCAGGGGCTTGGTATCTACCACGGGCGGCGGCGGCTCCAGGGGCTTGGTATCCACCACGGGCGGCGGCGCTTCCAGTGGCACCGTCGCTTGCGGAATGATCTCCTGTGGCGGGGCCAGTGAGGTTGGCGGGGTTTCTGTAATCGATGGGGTTTCTGCAACCGGTGGGGTTTCTGCAACCGGCGGGGTTTCTGTAATCGACGGGGTTTCTGTAATCGACGGGGTGATTAGCGCAGGCGGTTCGTCCGGCGATGGCAGCGGGCTGGTTTGCGGTTCGGCTGGAGTTACCGCTGCGATGTCGGGAACTGGCGCTGAAACCGGCTCGCCAGTCATCCCCAGCGCCTGTGGCGAGGGCACTCTGAGGGTCGCGCCGACGCGCAGCGTATTGGGATTGCCATTGCTGAACGCTTGAGGATTACCCGCGACCAGAATCGCCATCATATCCGGTACACTGATGGCAGGCGATGGACGCACCTTCTCGGCAATGCGCGTCAGATTTTCACCCCGCTTGACCGGACCGTAGAGCGAGGCGTTCTCAAAGCTGACCGGTGGTGCAGACGGTGCGCCAGGCGCTTCAGCAACGGGTGACGCCTCGGCTGGCGCTTGAACCGGCAGCGCCTCCACCTGTGGGGGCGGTGGGGCTTGGCGATCCGCGTATAACTCAGGGTCGAGATGTACCGGGAACGTCCGCAACAACCGACCACGCGGCCACACCACTTCAACTAAAAGGTCGAAGCTGGGTTCGCGAATCGGTTGGACCGAAGTCACCTTGATGAAGCTGGGGCCGCCGGGGGTGGTTTGAACTGCAAAACGCAGTTTTGAGAGGAATTCCAGCCGTTCGACGCCCATATCGGTGAACACTTGCTGAAGCGGAATCCGAATGGAATCCGCAGTCAACCCCACCAGTTCGGCGGGATTGTTCACAATCAGGGGAATTTCGGCCTCAAAATTCTGATTGAGCGCTGAGCGGACGGTGAGCGGACCAACGCCTAAAGCAAATGCGCCCAGTGGCGCTGCCAGCCCGGCTAACAGTAGTAATTGGAGTAATATCCTGGTCGACATGACCTGTCTCCCTTCCGCCGCCGGAGGGTCATGGTCCCGGCGGGATTGGCATGGATGTCGCCGGCGATAACCGGGCCAGCGGCTTTTTTGCTTCAAACCGCCGTTGGGTTCAAAGCTTCATTAAAAGATACTCTCTAAAGCGCATTTCTGCGATTTGGATACCGGGAAGCGGGCAAAAAAATCAGGCTTCCAGCAGCATCCGTAGCATCCGCCGCAGGGGTTCGGCGGCACCCCACAACAGTTGATCGCCGCAGGTGAACGCGCCCAGATAGTGGGGTCCCATATTAAGCTTGCGCAACCGGCCCACGGGAACATTCAACGTCCCGGTCACAGCGGTGGGCGTGAGTTCGCGGATCGACCGTTCCCGCTCATTGGGCACAACCTTCACCCAGTCATTGGCGCTGCCGATCATCTCAACCAGCTCATCCAGCGGGGCATCGCGGGTCAGCTTGATGGTCAGCGCCTGACTGTGGCAACGCATCGCGCCTACCCGAACGCAAAGACCGTCAACGGGAATGGGTTGATCGGCCCGGCCCAGAATCTTGTTGGTCTCGGCCTGCCCTTTCCATTCTTCGCGACTCTGGCCGTTATCCATGGCCTTGTCGATCCAGGGGATCAGACTGCCGGCCAGCGGGACGCCAAAATGTTCGGTGGGGAAAGTGCCGGAGCGTAGGGTGTCGGCGACCATACGATCAATTTCCAGAATCGCTGAAGCCGGTTGATCCAGCCGATCTGCGACAGCACCATGAATCACACCCATCTGCTGGATCAGTTCCCGCATATTCTGCGCACCAGCCCCGGAGGCGGCCTGATACGTCATGGCGCTCATCCATTCCACCAGTCCGTGGGCGAACAGTCCGCCCAGGCCCATCAGCATCAGACTCACCGTGCAGTTGCCGCCGATGTAGTCCTTGACACCCTTGGCGAGCGCGTTCTGAATGACCTGGCGATTGACCGGATCGAGAATGATGACGGCATCCTCTTTCATGCGCAGCGCGGAGGCGGCGTCGATCCAGTAGCCTTGCCAACCAGCGGCGCGCAGTTGCGGATAAATCTCATTCGTATAATCGCCGCCCTGGCAAGTGATGATGACATCCAGCGCCTTCAATTCCTCAATCGACCGGGCATCCTTCAACGGCGGCGTCTCGCGGCCAATCGCCGGCCCCTGCCCCCCCACATTGGACGTGGTGAAAAACACCGGTTCGATCAGGGCGAAATCATTTTCCGCCCGCATCCGCTCCATCAGCACGGAACCGACCATGCCTCGCCAACCGATCAGACCTGTACGCTTGATCATTATCTTGCCTCAATATTAAATTTGCCCAAGGCGGTCGCTTCCGCCCCAAAACGCGATGATCGAACCTTCACTACAGCGCCGCCACTACGGCATCGCCCATGGCTTGGGTACCCACCGCGGTCATACCGGTCGCGGTAATATCCAGGGTGCGCAATCCTTGATCCAGTACCTGCCCGACCGCATGTTCCACCCGCTCCGCCAGTTCCGGCTGATTCAGGCTATAGCGCAGCAGCATCGCCACTGACAGAATCGTCCCCAGTGGATTGGCGATGCCTTTGCCGGCAATATCCGGCGCGGAGCCGTGAATTGGTTCATACAACCCCTTGCCCTGTGCATTCATCGATGCCGACGGCAACATGCCGATTGAACCGGTCAGCATGGCCGCGCAATCAGACAGAATATCGCCGAACAGGTTGCCGGTCACGAGCACATCAAACTGTTTCGGCGCACGCACCAGTTGCATGGCGGCGTTATCCACATACAGGTGTGAAAGGGCTACGTCGGAATAATCTTTGGCAACCCGTTCAACCACTTCCCGCCACAGTTCAGACACTTCCAGGGCGTTGGCCTTGTCCACTGAGCACACCCGGCGTTGCCGCTGACGGGCTGCCTCAAAGGCGATCCGGGCAATGCGCTCAATCTCCGATTCACGGTAAACCATGGTGTTGAAGCCTTCGCGCTCGCCATTCTCCAGTGTGCGGATACCGCGTGGCTGGCCGACGTAAATGCCGCCGTTCAACTCGCGAACAATGAGCATGTCCAGCCCGGCGACCAGTTCCGGTTTCAGCGAGGAAGCAACAGCCAGTTGTGGGTAGAGAATAGCCGGGCGCAAATTGGCGAAGCATTGCAGATCGGTGCGAAGGGCCAGCAGACCGCTTTCCGGGCGCTGCGGCCGGTCCAGCGACTCCCACTTTGGCCCGCCGACCGCGCCCAACAGAATTGCATCGGCGTCCTGCGCCTGGCGACGGGTTGCCTCGGGATACGGCGAACCGAGCACATCCACCGCGCCACCGCCCAGCAGGCCATAATCCAGCGTGATATCGAGGCCGTGTTCCTGGCGCAGGCATTCCAGTACTTTCACCGCCTCGGCGACGATTTCCGGGCCGATGCCATCGCCGGGGAGAATCAGAATCTTGGAGGTCATCAGATTTTCCGCGAGAGACCCCAGCCTTCAGGCCGGGGAGGGATAGTGGGCCGAACGAAGTTCGGCTTCTTTTTCGGGTGTGCCGAGTGGCGAGTAACCGTACCCATCAGCCCGTTGAAGCACTTGGCAGCAGCGATAGCCGATACCCTGAATCACGCTGTGTCCCGTTTGAATATTGAAATTTCCCGAGGCGCGAACCGCGACCCGTCCGGTATAGGTGCCGATTTTTTTCCCTTTCGTCACTTCGGCTTTAATCAGGTCGCCGGTCTGAAAACCTTTAATCCGCTTCTGCCGAGTTAAATAACCTCGGGGAAAGCCAAAGGCATTCAGTCGGGTTCGTTGATAGCTTCCTCGCCCAGTCGCTTTAATCGTCAAGGTGGGCTTTTCCCAATCACTTAAAGTGTCAATAGACCCGACACACGCCGCATCCAGCGCGTGGGTCTTAGGTATTCCTAAATGCATCCGGTTAAACTTCGTTAAGCCCCCAGACCCCGTGGTGACCGGTAATCCGGTGGATTGTAGCGCATGGAACAGTGTCCAGCGGGTCGTATTCACCGCTGCCGCATCTTTTAACGGTCGTTTCGCTTGCGCTTGAATCCGGGCGAGGCGCTGCGGGTCTTTCGCTAAAAAGACGTGGAGGTCTTGAGCGCCTTTCCGCTGATTGCAGGGTTGACAGGCCAACGTCAAATTAGAAACTCGGTCACTTCCCCCGTGCGCCTTCGGCTGAATATGATCCATTTGCAAAGGAACATTTTTTGCCCCGCAATAGGCGCATTCCCGACCCCATTTGTTCAGCAAATACTCACGGGTTTCGTAACCTGCAAGGGTGCCTTGTTGATACTCGATTCCACACATCTCCGGGTTTTCCATCTGCTGTAGATCAAACCGGACTAATTCCTGAGCGATCCCGGTGATCGGCGCTAAACGGGTCAAGCGGTTCACCCACGTCAAGGTCGTATCGACCCGATGTTGCAGACTGGGGGCGATCCAGCCTTTGCTTTTGTTTCCACGATTCAGGAACCGGGGCTTTCGATAGCGTAGGTTTCCACGCCGCCTCCTTCGCCTTTGCCGCCGGGCGGTCAGGGTATCGCTAATCTGTTGCCCGCGATGATGAAGCTCAAACAAATTCAAAACGTGAACCGTCGCGTGAATCTCACCCGTTACGTCGTCAACCCTTTTAGATTCACGCACCAAAGCCATTCCCGTCGTCTTGCTTCCCGGATCAAGTTTAATTTTGACCGGTTGTAAAACACTTTCGTTGACCGTCCGATCCACCAGTCGAATTGAAAACGGCAGCAGTCGATGCACCCGTGCGCGACCTCGCGCCAAGAGCGTTCTCGCCCGCTTTTCGCTGCACGGCATCAGCGGTTTCTGGTGTCGATCTAAAACAAAAACAGCCATCGTTCTTCTCCGACAATGCGCTTACGCGCCTGGTGACGGAAGCCTTGCGGCCTCGCTCCCCTCGACAAGGTTGGGTACCGGCATCGCGTCCCGATCCGTTTCGTGCTGACCCTCAGCGTGTCTGCAACCAGGACTTTCAGAGCTTGGAGTTGAGGAAGCGCCCCAAGGTGAGTCTTGAACCTGTACACAACATAGCCCAATGTTCTGGGCTGAGTCTGGTCAACCTAGACTTGCGGTTTTAGCCACCACAAGCCTCGCCCTTTAGGGCGGGGTGATTGACCGCGCAAGCGGTTGACGATTCTTAATGCCATGCTTCGCGACCACGCGCATTGGGATGAAAAACATCGAAAAGCCGCCTGAACGCTTGACCTTAAACCCAGTTGTTCTCCGGCCGGCGGGCGAAGGCCAACAACGACGAGTCGCCATTGCCTGGGTGCTGGCCAACCAGCCACGGCTGATTCTGGCCGATGAGCCGACCGGAAATCTCGATGCCCAGACCCGACTCAATCGGGAGCAGGGCATTATGCTGATTCTGGCCACGCATGAGGCGGATATTGCGCACTATGCCCACCGCCTGGTGTGCTTCAAGGACGGCCGCATTGTGCATGACGGCGCGATGGTCTGATCGACAACCGCTTACCCGGCAAGCGCCTGATCCGTGTCCGGGCGATGCGGACAGTCGGTGCGCAGGCAATGGCCGTGGAGGAGCAGGCGGTGTTCGACCAGGGCAAAGCCGAGTCGCTCGGCGATCATCCGTTGCCGCCGTTCAATTTCCTCATCGCAGAATTCCTCGATCCGTCCGCAGTCCAGGCACCGGATATGGTCATGATGTTCGCCCTGATCGAGTTCAAACACTGACTGACCGCTCTCAAAGTAATGGCGTTTGACTAGCCCGGCCGCTTCAAACTGACTTAATACCCGATACACAGTTGGTAATCCAATATCTTCGCCGGAATCGGCCAACATACGGTGGATCACTTCAGCGGTCAGATGCGGACTGTCCTTATCCTGTCGCAGCATTTTCAGAATTTTCATGCGCGGCAGGGTGACTTTCAGACCCGCCTGTTTGAGTTCTTTCGATCCCACGCGGCATTCTCCGGTGATTGCGCTTCGCCAAGGGTTGCCCTGGTGCGCTATGATTAGACCCACGTTTATCAGCAACCCGGATTTCGCCCTCCATGCCGCACATTTCCCTACGCGCCACCGGTATCCTGCTTCTGTCGCTGACGGCAGGTTGTGAATCGCTATTGCCCAGCTTTTATACCGTTCCGGTGCGCCAGGGCAATTATATCGACCAGACCCTGATCGCCCAGTTGCGAACTGGCATGACTCGCCAACAGGTTCAGCGCCTGATGGGAACGCCGTTGATCGCCGATCCCTTTCATCAGAACCGCTGGGATTATTACTACCAGTATGGCCAGGGTGGCAACATTAGCGAGCAGCGCCGCGTCACGCTGTTTTTCAGCGGCGACACGCTGACTAACTTTGAAGAGGCGGCTAACTAACCGCCCTCGGTCTCCAAATCGCCGCCGCCCTTGCGCATCCGTTTGCCTTCGGCGGCGCGCTGTTTGCGCACGGCTTTGGGATCGGCGATCAGCGGACGGTAAATTTCAATCCGGTCGCCGGCGCGGACGGTTGCGGACAGTTTGCTGAGTTTGCCAAAAATGCCCACTTTGGCGGTCGCTGGCTGAATTTCCGGGAACTGTTCCTGAATGCGCGACTGAATGATCGCTTGCTCCAGCGTTGCGCCTTCGGGAACGTCGACCGGAATAATGATCTGCCGGCTGGGCGTGGCATAAGCGACTTCGATGGGGAGCGTCGCCGCAGGTTGGGTGGAATTAGCGTTTTCCATAGAGATCCACCGCTCGTTTGCAGAAGGCGTCCACCAGTGAATTGGCGATTTGCTTGAATACCGGCTCCACCACCTTGCGCAATAGGGCGCTGGAAAATTCAAATTCCATATCCAGGGAGATTTTGCAGGCGTCAACCCGCAGCGGTTCAAAGCGCCAGTAGCCCTCCAGTCGCTGGAACGGGCCTTCCAGCAGGCGGATATCGATCATTTTGTGCTGTTGCATCCGGTTGCTGGTGGTAAAGGTTTTATGCACCGCACCCTTGGCCATTTCAATCGTCGCCCGCAATTCATCTTCGCCGCACAGGACGACCTGGGCGGATCGACACCAGGGCAGGAACTGTGGGTAGCTTTCGATGTCATTGACCAAGTTATACATTTCCGCTGCTGAATACATCACCAGCGCACTTTTCTTCACAGTGGCCACGACCCGATCTCCGTTGCGGCATTATCGTATTATTGGACTTTCGCCACGCCAGTTTGGTTGAATTTGCGCCAGTCCTCAAGCATGGCGTACTGGGCTGAGAGCGCTGGTACACCCACAGGGTTCCTTATATGAGCAAGAAAAACTCAGCGCCGAGCGGTCAGATCGCCGGCAACAAGAAAGCGTATCACGAGTATTTTATCGAAGAACACTTTGAGGCGGGCTTGTCGCTGCAAGGCTGGGAAGTGAAAAGTATGCGGGCGGGCCGCGCCCATCTGAAGGAAAGTTATGTGCTGCTGCAAAACGGCGAAGCGTTTCTGTTCGGCTGCCATATTTCGCCGCTGGTCTCCGCCTCAACTCACGTCCAGGCTGACCCGACCCGCACGCGCCGGTTGCTGTTGCACCGGGAGGAAATCAGCCGGTTGATCGGTTCGGTCGAGCGCAAGGGCTATACCTTGATCCCGCTGAAACTGTACTGGAAGAAAAGCCGCGCCAAGCTGGATATTGGTCTGGCGAAGGGCAAGAAGGAGTACGACAAGCGGGCGACCGAGAAGGATCGGGATTGGGATCGCGACAAGCAGCGGCTGATGCGGGATCGTTAAATGCTTGGAACTTTTCCACGGCGGGGCTATCATAACTCCTTACCTACGGGGGCGATCTTGGTTTCGACGGGGATTGCAAAACCCAAGGCGCATGCCGAGGATGCAGCTCACCTCGTTAAACTGGCTGTAAATCATAGTTGCCAACGACGACAGCTACGCTCTGGCGGCTTAAAGCCCGCTAGCCTCTGACCGGAACTTGCTTGTGAGGTCCGGAGTCCTTCGGGGCATTCAGGGGTCGACTAACACAAGCTCGCTACCGAACCTGTCCGGGGGGGAGGGGCTAAAACTCACCGGAACCGCCGTTCGCCGTCCTGCCGGTCGGGTTGCGAAAGGTTAAATCAAAGACCAGGCTAAGCATGTAGGGCCGAAGGCAGAGGATCTGCGGACGGGGGTTCGATTAGAAATGGTTGCCATAGACAGCGATGTCTATCGGAAAAGATGGCTCAAACGGTGAACGCTAAGTCCCAAATTTTCGGGATACGCCAACGCCGTCGGGTGAATCGGAAACGACTAAGCCCGCTAGAGACTCATAGGGTTCTACAGATGCTGGTCAGGCATCCATGAATCACTAGGATGGAAGTCCCACACTTCCATAAACGCCATCCTCTGGTAAATCGCCAGATGAAGGAATAGTCCAGTCCATCATGAAAATGATGGGGTTACTGTCCCCCCGCCTCCACCAACTAACGTAAAGGGTCCGGATTCATCTCCGGACCCTTTTTTTGTCTGATTTCGGCACGCTCTCCGCACTCCGGTTGCATCTGCGGCGAATCGACCCCACAATTTCCGCATGAGCCATCAAGCCCCCTCCGACAACGCCAC
Organism: Pseudomonadota bacterium; assembly: GCA_030917925.1. Lineage (GTDB taxonomy): Bacteria > Pseudomonadota > Gammaproteobacteria > Competibacterales > Competibacteraceae > UBA2383. The sequence goes on along the minus strand of JAUPTV010000227.1, from coordinate 21,336 downwards.
GACACTGCTCGAACAGTTACGCCGCAGTCAGGCTTTTCACCAAGGCGGCGTGCTCGGGATAGAACAGGAATTCAAACGCCTGCGGCACTGGCAGTCGGCGCGCCTGGCCCGCACTCATGCCGATTTGCTGAATAGCGCCCGCTACCGGCCCGCCGCAGAATTTTTTCTGGAGGAACTGTATGGCGACCGGGATTTCCACCAGCGCGAACAGGAACTGGCGCGCATCGTCCCCATGCTGACCCGGATTTTACCCGCCGGGGTACTCCATACCACTGCGCTGGCGCTGGAGTTGAATGCCCTGTCCTACGAACTCGATGCCGAGATGACGCGGACCCTGGTCAGCGATTTCCGCTTTCAGGAAGCACTGGACGAAGCAACGTATATCGCCGCCTATCGCCAGTGCGCCCGCTATGAACTGCGCGCTCGTCAGATTGATCTGGTTGAACAACTGGGCCAGGATCTGCAAAACATTGTGCGCAAACACTTTATTTATACAGCGCTGAAGCTGGCCAAAACGCCAGCGCGGTTAGCGGGAGTCGGGGAGTTGCACCATTTTCTGGAGACCGGCTTTCACGCCTTCCGCCAGATGGGAGCCGACGCCGGGACGTTTATCGCCACGATTACCCGCCGCGAAAAAGACCTCATGGAGCGCCTGCGTACCGGCCATCCGCAACCGTTGGCGCTGGCGGAGACGCCGGGCGATCAAGCCGAACCTAACCGCTCATCCAGTTGCCGGTGAATTTCCTGCTCCAGTCGCGATTTCAGCGTGACCAACAGAAAACCCAGCCGTAGACTGATCCGAATCAGTCCGGGTTCCAGATCAATCTGCCCACTGACTCCAGAGCGTTCAAAACACAAGGAATGCTCCTGCCAGTGGTGGCTGATGTCATAGCGTTCGGCCAATTCGCCTACCAGTGCCTCGGCCATTTCACGCGCTTGGTCAAGCGTCAGCGTGTGCTCGCGATGAATAACGATATGGGCCATGCCTCAATCCCTCAGCGTTTCAAGCATTTTCCTTGCGTCCGGCCCGCGTGCGCTCATGCTCCAGCAGCAGTTTCTTGCGCACCCGAATGGATTTGGGGGTCACTTCGACCAGTTCATCGTCATCGATGAATTCCAGCGCCTGTTCCAGACTCATCCGCACCGGCGGGGTCAGCAGAATGTTCTCATCAGAACCGGCAGCGCGGATGTTAGTGAGTTGCTTGGCCTTGAGCGGATTGACCACCAGGTCATTGTCGCGGGAATGAATGCCGACGATCATGCCTTCGTACACTTCATCGCTGGGACTGACCATCATTCGCCCGCGCTCCTGAAGATTGAACAGGGCGTAAGCCAGCACCTTGCCGGTGGCGTTGGCGATCAGCACCCCGTTGAGGCGTGCGCCAATGGAACCCTTTTTGACCGGCGCATAGCGGTCGAATACATGGTAGATCAGCCCGGTTCCGGAGGTGGTAGTCAGAAATTCGGTCTGGAAGCCGATGAGACCACGCGCCGGAATCAGATAATCCAGCCGCACCCGGCCCTTGCCGTCGGGCTGCATATCCAGCAGGTCGCCGCGCCGCTCACCCAGCTTTTCCATCACCGCGCCCTGATGCTGTTCCTCGACGTCCACGGTGAGCTGTTCATAGGGTTCGCAAAGTTCGCCGTCAATCTCGCGGACAATCACTTCCGGGCGCGAGACCGCCAATTCATAGCCCTCGCGGCGCATGGTTTCAATCAGGATCGACAGATGCAGTTCGCCGCGCCCGGAAACCTTGAATTTATCGGGATCATCGCTGTCTTCGATGCGCAGCGCGACGTTGTGAATCAATTCCCGAGAGAGCCGTTCTCGCAACTGGCGACTGGTAACGTATTTGCCTTCACGCCCGGCGAACGGCGAGGTGTTGACCTGGAAGGTCATGCTCATGGTCGGCTCATCGACCTTGAGCGGCGGCATCGATTCGACCGTGTTCGGGTCGCAGATCACGTCGGAAATGCCCAGGCCATCAATGCCGGTGAACGCGATAATATCGCCGGCGGAGGCTTCGGGGAATTCGATGCGCTCCAGTCCCTGGAAGCCGAGAATTTGCAGGATACGGCCATTACGACGGCGGCCCTGATGGTCCAGAATCACGACCGGCGTGTTGGTTTTCACCTTGCCCCGGCGAATGCGGCCAATGCCGATCACCCCGACATAATTGTTGTAGTCCAGCGAGCTGACCTGCATTTGAAACGGGCCATCCGGGTCCACATCCGGCGCGGAAACGTGTTCCACAATCGTCTCGAACAGTGGGTCCATATTGCCGGAACGCGCCTGATCTTCGAGGCTGGCGTAACCGTGCAGCGCTGAAGCGTAGACGACGGGGAAATCCAGTTGCTCATCCGTTGCGCCCAGCCGGTCGAACAGATCGAAAGTGCGATCCAGCACCCACTGGGCGCGGGAACCGGGCCGATCCACCTTGTTGATGACCACGATGGGCCGAAAGCCCATGGCGAAGGCTTTCTGGGTGACAAAACGGGTTTGCGGCATCGGGCCATCCACCGCGTCAACCAGCAGCAGCACTGAATCGACCATCGACAGCACCCGTTCCACTTCGCCGCCAAAATCGGCATGGCCGGGCGTATCGACGATGTTGATCCGGTAGTCGCGCCAGCGCAGGGCGGTGTTCTTGGCGAGAATGGTAATCCCGCGTTCTTTCTCCAGGTCATTGGAATCCATCAGCCGTTCAACCGGCGCGGCCCGCTCGTTGAGAGTGCCGGCTTGTTGCAGCAGCTTGTCCACCAGCGTGGTCTTGCCATGGTCGACGTGGGCGATAATGGCGATATTGCGAAGTTTTTCAATCACGGTTCAGTCACACAGTGGCTATCAATCAGAATCAGGGGCAGCATTATAGCCGAGAATGCGCTGATGGATTTCCTTATGTAAATTTTCCTGTGACCAAGGCGTGCGGGCAAATACACGATATTCCCTGGATCTGAATCACGGATTCAACGGATGATCCGGTTACACCAAAAATCCGCGCCATCCGTGATTCAGACATTGAGGATAGCGTCAACGCTCAACAGTGCATGGCTGACCTCGCGATTACAGGATATTTTACTTTTTGCCACAATCCCGCGCTCTGCGCCTCGCTGCTCTCCCGCTAGCAGGCGCGAGGGATGCGCCGACCGGCGATGACTTTGATACTATAGTGGCAATTACTCCTTCACGAGGGTTGCCAAGCCATGCGGGATTACCTGATCGCTCCGTCCATTCTGTCCGCCGATTTCGCACGGTTGGGCGAGGAAGTGGACGCGGTGCTGGCGGCAGGCGCCGACCTGGTGCATTTCGATGTCATGGACAATCACTATGTCCCCAACCTGACCGTCGGCCCCATCGTCTGCGCTGCGCTGCGCAAGCACGGCGTCACCGCGCCCATCGATGCCCACCTAATGATCAAGCCGGTCGATCACATCATTCCCGACTTCGCTATGGCGGGCGCCACCTACATTACCTTTCATCCCGAAGCCAGTGAACACATCGACCGCACTCTCCAACATATTCGGGATTGCGGCTGCCAGTCCGGGCTGGTCTTCAATCCGGCAACGCCGCTGGACTGCCTCAAGTACGTCATGGATAAAGTGGATATGGTGTTGTTGATGGCGGTCAATCCCGGCTTTGGCGGTCAAAGCTTTATCAACGGTACGCTGAACAAGTTGCGCGAAGCCCGCCGTCTGATTGATGACAGCGGCCATGCCATGCGGCTGGAAGTCGATGGCGGGGTCAAAATTGACAATATCCGCGCTATTGCCGAAGCCGGAGCAGATACCTTCGTCGCCGGTTCAGCGATCTTCAATAGTCCCGATTACCGCGCCACAATGGCCGCTATGCGGGCGGAACTGGCCAAGGTGAATTCGTGAACAGGTTTGAAAATATTACGGCGATTTTTTTCGATCTCGACGGCACCCTGGTCGACAGCGTTCCTGACCTGACTGCCGCGCTCAATGTCATGCTTCGGCAACTCGGCCTGCCCCGTCGCGAAGAAGCGCAGGTGCGCACCTGGGTCGGCAACGGTATGGACAACTTGATCCGCCGTGCCCTCGTTGGCGAAATGGACGGCAGCCAGGCCGACCCCGCCCTGTTCGCCCGCGCCAAACCACTCTACAAAGCCGCTTACGCCGATCACATCAGCGTTTACAGCGCCCTCTATCCCGGCGCTCGTGAGGGACTGGCCGCGTTGTGCGCCACCCGCATCCCCATGGCCTGCGTGACCAACAAACCGGCTGAATTCGCCCGGCCCCTGCTCGACAAACTCGGCATTAGCGAATTTTTCACTACTGTAGTCGGCGGGGAATGTACGCCCAATCCCAAACCCGCCCCGGACGCCCTGCATTTGTGCGCGGAACGGCTGGGCATCGCGATTGCCGAGGGCCTTATGGTCGGCGATTCGCTCAACGATGTGGGCGCCGCTCGCAACGCTGGTTGCCCGGTGGTCTGTGTGCCCTACGGCTACAATCATGGCTACGATATCCGCGACGCCCAGCCCGACGCGGTGATTGACTCCATCGCTGACCTGCCCGCCTTGCTAATGAAACCCCTCTAAGCACCATGCCATGACCCCGAACGACTTCAAGCGCCTGGTTGACGAAGGCTTCAACCGCATTCCGGTCGCCCGCGAAGTGCTGGCTGATCTCGATACCCCACTCAGCACCTATCTCAAGCTGGCTGATGCGCCCTACAGCTACCTGTTTGAATCGGTGCAGGGCGGCGAAAAATGGGGCCGTTACTCCATCATCGGCTTGCCGTGCCGCAAAATTATCCGGGTGCGCGGCCACCGCATCACCGTCGAACACGCTGGAGAAATCGTCGATTCACTGACCTGCGCCGATCCACTCAACTGGATTCAGGACTTCCAGAGCCGCTACCGGGTACCCGCGACCGGCGAAGGTCTGCCGCGCTTCATTGGCGGACTGGTCGGCTATTTTGGCTACGACACGATCCGCTATATCGAACCGAAACTGGCGGAGCAGGCGAATCCCGATCCACTGGATAATCCCGATATTCTGCTGCTGGTCTCCGAAGACCTGGTGGTGTTCGACAATCTGGCTGGGCGGCTGTACCTGATCACTCTGGTCGATCCCGCAGTGGAACGGGCCTATGCCCGCGCCCAGTTGCGGCTGGATCAGTGGGTGGCGAAGCTGCGCGAGGGGCGTTCGCTCTATACCCCGGCGAATCCCCGTTCGGATGCGGGACCGGTCGAATTTGTGTCCGGCTTCACGCAGGAGGGTTTTGAAAACGCCGTGCGGCGGATCAAGGATTACATCCTGGCCGGGGATTGTATGCAGGTGGTGCTGTCGCAGCGGCTCAGTGCGCCATTCCGGGCCGCGCCGCTGGATCTCTACCGGGCGCTGCGTGGGCTGAATCCCTCACCGTACATGTATTTCCTGAATCTGGGCGATTTCCACATCGTCGGTTCTTCCCCGGAAATTCTGGCGCGGCTGGAAGATGGATTGTTGACCGTCCGGCCGATTGCCGGCACCCGGCGGCGCGGCGCAACGGAAGAACAGGATCAGGCGCTGGAAGCCGAATTGCTGGCCGATCCCAAGGAACGGGCCGAGCATCTGATGCTGATCGACCTGGGCCGCAATGACGTGGGCCGGGTCTGCGAAATTGGCAGCGTCCAGTTGACCGAGAACATGGCAATTGAGCGCTATTCCCATGTCATGCACATCGTTTCCAATGTGAACGGCAGGTTGCGGCCGGATCTCAACGTTCTCGACGCCTTGCGGGCGACTTTCCCCGCCGGAACGGTCAGCGGTGCCCCCAAGATTCGCGCCATGGAAATTATTGACGAACTGGAGCCGGTTAAACGCGGGGTCTACGCCGGGGCCGTCGGCTATCTGTCGTGGTCGGGCAATATGGACACCGCGATTGCGATCCGCACGGCGGTTCTCAAGGACGGGATGCTGCATGTCCAGGCCGGTGCCGGCATTGTGGCCGATTCCGTGCCGGAAAGTGAGTGGGAAGAGACGATGAGCAAGGGCCGCGCCCTGTTCCGGGCCGCGACGCTGGCGGAACACGGACTGGATGAACCTCGCGCCGTTGGAAAAACGGTTTAAAAATACGCTGACCACTTCCCTAACTCCAGCCCTCCCTCGCCCAGGGGGGAGGAAGTTCGCCAACTTGGAACAATTCCTCAATTTACCTGCCGCTCTGCGCCGCGCCCTTCTGGTGTTCGGTGATGCCCTCGCTGTGTTGATCGCAGTGTGGGCGTCATTCGCCATTCGCTTGGGCGAAATGTGGCCAGCGCTATTGCAGGAAGTCGTTTGGCTGTTTCCGCTAGCCGTCGTCATGCTCATCCCGGCTTTCGCGCTGGCCGGGTTGTATCGGCCCATTCTACGGTATGCCGACGAGAGCCTGCTCCATGCCATCGTCCTGGGCGCCAGCGCCGGCATCCTGCTGATGATGGCGGTGTGGGTATTTCTGCGCGAGGGCATTGTACCCCGCTCTTCCTGGCTGATTGCCTGGCTGGTGCTGATCGCCCTGGTCGGTGGCGGACGATTGTTGCTGCGTCGCTATTTGCGTCGCCGGTTCCGATTGAGCGTACCCCGAACGCCGGTGATTATTTATGGTGCCGGCGATGCGGGCGTACAACTGGTTCAAGCTCTGCGTTACAGCACCGAATTCGAACCAGTGGTTTTTGTTGACGATAAATTGCGACTGTGGGGCAGCGTGATTCTGGGCCTGAAAGTGCGGGCACCGTCCAAATTACCGCGCCTGATTGCCAGTCATGGCGCTGGCCTGATTCTGCTGGCCCTGCCATCGGCCTCGCACCAGCGCCGCCGGGAGATTCTGGAAGCGCTGGCCGGGTTGCCGGTGCGGGTGATGGCATTGCCGACCCTGGGGGAATTGACCAGTGGCGTCCGGCGGATTGATGAATTCCGTGAAATTGAGGTTGAGGATATCCTGGGTCGCGATTCCGTCCAGCCGAACCTGGATTTATTGCGGGCGCGGGTTCACGGAAAAACCGTGCTGGTCACCGGCGCTGGCGGGTCGATTGGTTCGGAACTGTGTCGGCAGATTTTGCTACTGCGCCCCCGCCGACTGGTGCTGTTTGAGCGTTCCGAATATGCGCTGTATGTCATTGAGCAGGAATTGCAAGCCATACTCAACAACCTGGGTTTACCGCGCATTGAAGTGATCCCGCTGCTGGGTTCCGTCGTTCACCGCCGCCGCCTGCAGGTCGTGTTGGAACGGTTTGGCGTCGAGACGGTTTATCACACCGCCGCCTATAAGCACGTCCCGATTGTCGAACATAATCCAATCGAAGGGGTGCGCAACAACGTCTTTGGCACCTTGTACGCTGCGGAAGCGGCGATGGCGGCCGGGGTTGAAACGTTTGTGCTGATTTCCAGCGACAAGGCCGTGCGGCCAACGAACGTGATGGGCGCGACCAAACGCTTGGCGGAATTGATTCTGCAAGGACTAGCCAGTGCGGGTGGCGTAACCCGGTTGTGCATGGTGCGGTTCGGCAATGTCCTGGATTCCTCCGGTTCGGTCGTCCCGCTGTTTCGCGAGCAGATTCGCCGGGGCGGGCCGGTCACCGTGACGCATCCTGACGTTGAGCGCTATTTCATGACCATCCCGGAAGCAGCGCAACTGGTGATTCAGGCCAGCGCACTGGCTCAAGGCGGGGAGGTGTTACTGCTGGATATGGGCGAACCCGTGCGCATCACCGATCTGGCGCGCCGAATGATCCATCTCTTAGGGTTGACGGTACGGGATGATGCCCATCCGGACGGTGATATCGAAATTCAGTTCACCGGCCTGCGCAGCGGCGAAAAATTGCGCGAGGAACTGCTGATCGGCAACGACGATCTGCCGACGGCGCATCCCATGATCCGCCGCGCCCGCGAAGGGCATCCGCCATGGCCCACGATTCAGGCGGGACTCGATCAACTGGATGTCGCCGCGCGTAGTTTCGACTATTCGGCGGTGCGGGAGGTCCTGCAGATGCTGGTGGCAGAGTACCAGCCGGAGAACGGCATTGAAGACTGGTTGTGGCGACAGAATGACTCTTGAATCTGGCGCTTTGTATGTGGTGGCGACGCCCATTGGCAATCTGGAAGATATCAGCGCCCGTGCGCTCCGCATCTTGCGGGAAGTTGACGCCATTGCTGCCGAGGATACCCGGCACACCGGCCAGTTACTGGCGCATTTCGGGATCGATACCCCCCAGTTTTCCCTGCATGAACACAATGAACACGCCCGCATCGAGCAGGTCACGGTGCGCCTGCGGGACGGTCAGTCGCTGGCGCTGGTGTCCGACGCGGGCACCCCGCTGATCAGCGATCCGGGTTTTCCCCTAGTGCGCGAACTGCGCCAACAGGGATTGAAAGTGATTCCGATTCCGGGACCCAGCAGCCTTTTGGCCGCCTTGTCGGTCGCGGGCCTGCCGACGGATCGTTTCATCTTTGAAGGCTTTCTCCCCGCCAAATCTGCCGCGCGCCGCCAGCGCCTGCAAACCCTGTCTGGTGAAGAGCGGACCCTGGTATTTCTGGAAGCCAGTCACCGGATCGCCGAAACCGTGTCGGACATGGCCGAAGTATTGGGCGCAGAGCGTCCGGCAGTGATCGCCCGCGAACTGACCAAGCGTTTCGAGGAGGTTCATGGTGCGCCTCTCGGTGAACTCGTAGCTTGGCTGGACACTGATCCCCACCGGGTCCGTGGTGAGTTTGTGGTGCTCGTCCAGGGCGCGTCAGCCGTACTCACCGAAGTCGATACCCCGGAAGTTCGCCGATTGTTGACCGCACTGCTGGAGGAATTGCCGATGGGTCGAGCCGTGGCTGTCGCCGTCAAGGCTACTGGCCTGAAACGCAAGGCGCTGTACGAATTGGCGTTGCAACTGGGCGACAAAGAGCAACTTTAGTCTTGCCAAGTCTCGTGCAGCGGTAGACACTAGTTATTGGGAACCGGCTGGACGGTCGCTGTATCGCATTGCGGTATGGAGGAAAGTCCGGGCTCCACAGGACAGGGCGCCAGGTAACGCCTGGGCAGTGCAAACTGACGGAAAGCGCCACAGAAAACAAACCGCCTACGTTCCCGCTTGCGGGAGCCGGCAAGGGTGAAAAGGTGCGGTAAGAGCGCACCGCGCGGCTGGCAACAGACGCGGCACGGCAAGCCCCGCCCGGAGCAAGACCAAATAGAGGAGCATTCACGTGTGGTCCGCACGGCTCCTGGGTAGGTCGCTACAGGCGCTTGGCGACAAGCGTCGCAGATGAATGGCCGTCCTCGACAGAACCCGGCTTACAGGCCGGTTCCCACTTTTTTCGTGTCAGGCGCACACGGTACCGAGAACCCGTGCGTCCGGCTTTTTCCTGGCAGAACGACGCTATTCAATTCAATAAAAAAGTTGCGGGATTAAATGCGCCCGGTATAATGCCGCCCATAATAAGGATCGGGTGCCTGATACCCGGCCAGTAACCACTAAAGGAGGGGGTGTGGCAGGCCAAATAACTATAATCCGCCGCACGAAGCATCGTCCTGATGTTTTAGCTCAATAGCACCCTGTTCGCACTTCCAAGACCGATCCCTGTTGATCGGTCCTTTTCTTTTCTGATCCCCGTTGACGCTGTGCTCTGTAAAGGAATCCCGCCATGCTCATGACGTTTGCAAAATTCCAGGCGCGCTCCGGTGCTGTATCGTCGCTATTGAATCTGGCGCAGGCGCTGGTTGACTATTCGCGGGCAGAAACCGGCTGTCTGGAATATGGCTGCTATCAGGACATCCTGGACGCCAACACGCTACTGCTGGTCGGACGCTGGACCGGTCAGGAAGCGTTGGAGATGCACTATGAGAGCGCCCGGTTTCGCGAGTTGGTCCACCGCTTCGGAGAATATGTAGTAGAGGCACCGCCTTCGGTCAGCCTCTACAGTGTGGTGGAAGTCGATCATCTCTAACCCCGGTCATCAGGCGTTCATGCCGATCCGTTCGGTCAAATAGTGCTCGCAACCCTTCAGCGTGGATAGCTTTGGGTAGTCAAAGTCGAAAATGGTCACGTTGAGTTCTTTCTCCAGGCTCATCATCAGCCGCAGAAAGTCAATCGAGTCCAGTTCCAGTTGGTCGTGAAAGCTGATATCGGGGTTGATCGCCTGGGTATCGGCGTTCGGAGCGACATCGTTGAGCGTCCGCAGAATCGTGGTGCGAATCTGCTCATGGTTAATCGTATTCATAGCCATTTTCCTTACTTTCAAGTCCGGGAGCTCAATATCCGGCATCTGTTGTATTTATCGGTCGGCATGTTGCGCCGCAACATCAAGTTAAGCATTCCTGCTTTTAAAAAGCAAGCAATCGTTTCTTCAGGACTCACCTTCCAGCGTCGATAGATCCCCAAGCGGCAAGCCCAGTTCGCGGGCGCGCAAGAGTCGGCGCATGATTTTGCCACTTCTCGTTTTGGGCAGATCGTCTATAAATTCCAGTTCGCGTGGCGCGACCGCCGGTCCCAGCCGGGTGCGGGCGAAGCCGATCAATTCCTTACGCAGCGTATCGCCCGGCGCATAGCCCGGTTTCAGGGACACAAAGACTTTCACGATCTGGCCGGCAAATTCATCCGGTTTGCCGATCATGCCGACCTCGGCCACCGCAGGATGCTCCAGCAACACATTCTCCACTTCAAACGGGCCAATCAGGTGGCCCGCCGTCTTGATCACGTCGTCATTGCGGCCTACAAACCAGAAATAGCCGTCCGCATCACAAGTCGCCAGATCGCCGGTCAGATACCAGTCTCCGGCGAAGCATTGCTGGTAGCGCGGTTCATCATCCAGATAGGCCCGGAACATTGACGGCCAGCCCACCCGTAGCGCCAATTCACCCTCCTCGCCGGGCATCGGAAAGTCGACGCTGCCGTCCGGTCGGCGTTGAACAATGGCGGCATCGATGCCGGGCAGTGGCCGTCCCATCGAGCCGGGTCGGATGTCTTGACTACGATAGTTAGCGATCATGATCGCCCCGGTTTCGGTTTGCCACCAGGTATCGTGGAAGGGCTGGCCCAGTGTTTCCACCGCCCACACCACGCCTTCGGGATTCAAGGGTTCACCCACGCTGGCCATAAAGCGCAGCGCACGGAGATCGAGTCCCCGCGCCGGTTCCGGACCGGCTTTCATTAACATGCGAATGGCGGTCGGCGCGGTGTACCAGACATTGACCCGTTCCTGCTCCAGAATCGCGTACCAGCGCCGCACGTCAAATTCAGCTTCGTCCACCACCAGGGTAGCGCCATTGGTCAGCGGCGCGATGATGCCGTAGGAAACGCCCGTGACCCAACCGGGATCGGCGGTACACCAATAAATGTCGCCGGGCCGCAAATCCAGCGCCATCCGCCCAGTCCAGCGATGAGCCACCACCGCTTCGTGAACATGGATCGCCCCCTTGGGTGCGCCGGTAGTGCCACTGGTGAAGTGCAGCAATGCCCAATCTTCGGGCTGGGTGCAGGGAAGCGGTCGGTGGTCGGATTCCGCGTCGAGCAGGGCATGGAAAGCATGGAGGCCCGGTTCGTCGTTATCGCTATCAGTGAGCAAAACCGATGCTAAATCCGGCAATACCGGACGCAGCGCCTGCACTTTGCGCTGATACAACAGCGAGGTCGTCACCAGCACCCGCGCCCGGCTGTTGGCCAACCGCACTCGCACCGGCTCCGGGCCAAAAGCGGAGAACAGCGGACAGAACACGGCTCCCGCTTTCAACGTACCTAGCGCGGTGATGTATAACTCGGGAATGCGTCCAGCCAGTACACACACCCGGTCGCCGGGCCGGATGCCCAGCCGTTCCAGACTGTTGGCGAACTGGTTGCTCAACCGGGCCAGTTCGGCGTAGCTGAAATCACGCCGCTCGCCCTTTTTACCCAGCCAGCGCAGCGCCACGCTATTGCCCTGACCCGTAGCAACCCACCGATCCACCGCTTCAAAGGCGATATTCAGACCGCCATCAGGTAAACCCGCTAACTCGGCGCGGGCGTCGGCCCAGGAGAATGTCGCCCGGGCGGCAGCGTAATCGGCCAGATGGGGCGCGGGTTGATCAGCGTTCAGGGTCTTGGGAATCAGATTCCAGGGCATGGGCGCCTCACAGGGCATGGCTATCGTCGATGGAGGTGCTCATTGTAGCGAGGTAGCCAGGTCGCGAGGTAGCGATTAACATAACCGCACTGGCCACGCTCCCTGACCGAGACCCCCTGATGACCATTCGCAATCTCCAATACCTGTTCAAACCGCGTTCCATCGCGGTCATTGGTCGCGGCAAGTCGCCCGGCGGTCCTGATGCGACGGTGGAGTTCAACTTGATCGAAGGCGGCTTCAAGGGACCCGTGATGCCGGTCAATCCCGATCAGCGCTCGATAGCCGGAGTTCTGGCCTACCCCGATGTCGCCAGTTTGCCCGTGGTGCCGGAATTGGCGATTCTGACGACGCCCCTTGAACAGGCTCCTGACCTGATTAGTCAACTGGGTCAACGCGGGACCCGCGCTGCCTTGTTGCTGAGCCGCGAAATCCTGCAAGATCATCGCGGCGACCATGAGGCACTGGTGAGTCAGGAACTGCTGAAAAAGTATCCGGACCACGGGGAAGCGTTGAAGCAACAAATTCTGGGCGCGGCCAAATCACACCTGCTGCGGGTCATGGGGCCGGATCATCTGGGCTATGCGGTGCCGGCGGCGAATCTCAACGCCAGTTTAAGCAGTCAGCGGCCGCTGGCGGGACAAATCGCCCTGATCTGCCAGTCGGCGGCTGTGATGCGCAGCATGATTGACTGGGCCAACAGCCGCAATATCGGCTTTTCCCATGTCATCTCGGTGGGCGTTCGCTGGGATATCGATCTGGGCGATCTGATGGATTACCTGCTGCGCGATCATGGAACCCGGGCGATCCTGATGTATATGGAACACACTCGCCGGCGGCGCAAGTTCGTCTCCGCCGCCCGCGCCGCCGCCCGCGTCAAGCCGGTGATTGTGCTGAAACCCCATGATTTTCGCGCCGGGTCAGTTGAAGATGCGGTCTACGATGCAGTGTTCCAGCGCGCCGGCATTCTGCGGGTGGATAACATTGAGCAGTTGTTTGGTGCCGCCGAAACGCTGGCGACCGCCAAGCCGGTCTACAGTGACCGGCTGACCATCATCAGCAACAGCTACAGTCTGGCGCTGATGACCAGTGATAAGCTGTTGCGGCGCGATGGTCGTTTGGCCGAGATCAGCGCTGCCACCCGTGAACAGGTCACGCAAGCCTGTCGGCCCGGTTATCCCATCGACAATCCGGTCGATTTGGGCGATACCGCCGGTCCCGAAGAGTACGGCAAGGCGCTTGATCTGTTGCTACAGGAACCGGGAACCGACGGGATACTGGTGCTGCATGCGCCGACATCGATGGGTCGTTCCCTCGACTGTGCGCAAGCTGTCGTCGTCCGCGCTGCCAAGAGTCGGCGATTGGTGATGACCTGCTGGCTGGGCGAGGGATCGGTGGATTCCGCCCGCGACTGTTTCAAAAACGCCCAACTACCCACTTACGAAACCCCCGGCGATGCCGTTGAGGCGTTCAGCCGGTTGGCGCAGTACCGGCGCAATCAGGCGCTGCTGATCGAGACGCCGCCTTCGATTCCCGAAGGATTCACGCCGGATGTGGAAACCGCCCGCCGCATTATTCAGATTGCCTTGACCGCCGGTCGTCATCGGCTGAACGCCTACGAAACCAGTCAAGTGTTGACGGCGTATGAAATTTCCACGGTCCCCCTGCATTTTGCTTCAACCCCGGAAGCGGCTTCCGAACAGGCGCTGAGTATGAAGGGACCGGTGGCGCTGAAGATTCTCTCGCCGGATATCGTTAACAAGTCCGATGTCGGCGGAGTGACCTTTGGGTTGAAAAACCCGCTGGAAGTGCTGGTCGCCGCTACGGAAATGCTCAAGCGCGTGGGTGAGTTAGCTCCAGATGCCGCCATTGATGGCTTCGCCGTGCAGCCGATGCAATATCGAAACAGTGCCTACGAACTGATGATGGGAGTGCGCACCGGCAAGCGGTTTGGCCCGGTGATCTTCTTCGGGCAGGGCGGCACTGAAGCCGAAGCGATTGACGATATTGCCTATGCCCTGCCGCCGCTGAACATGCAACTGGCGCGTGATTTGATGTGGCGGACCCGGCTGTATCGCCGACTCAGTACCAGTCGGGGCCGTCCGGTTGATCTGGACGCCATGGCGCTGACCCTGATCAAGATTTCGCAAATGGTAGTGGATCTCGGCGAGGTCGTTGAACTGGACATCAATCCGGTCTGGGTTAGTTCAGACGGGCTGTTGGCCCTGGACGCGAATCTGTTGATTGAAGCTAATCCCGAACCGGCGACCAAGCGGTTGGCCATTTCCCCATACCCCAAGGAACTGGAGCGGCGTTTCAACTTGCCGGATGGCCGGGCCTTCCTGATTCGCCCCATCCTGCCCGAGGACGAACCGCAATTGCAGGAACTCGTCAAACGGTTACCGGCGGAAGATGTGCGGATGCGGTTTTTTCAGCCGATTCGGGAACTGTCGCATGAAATGGCGGCGCGGTTGACCCAACTCGACTATGAGCGAGAAATGGCGTTTGTCGTGACCGATCCGGATAACCTGCCGGGCAAGGCGAAGATTTCCGGGGTAGTGCGCTGCAACGCCGATCCGGATATGGAAAGAGCTGAGTATGCGGTGCTGGTTGATCGCGCCATGACCGGCATTGGGCTGGGACCGATGTTGATGCGCTATATTATTCAATACGCCAAACAGCGCGGCTTCAAGGAACTCTACGGCGAGGTGTTGCGGGAGAATGAACCGATGCTGCGACTGAACCGGGCGCTCAATTTCAAAGTCCAGTCAACGCCCGATGACCCTGGCGTTCTGCATGTGAACCTGTCGTTAACCGGGTAGCCAGTGAGCAAGTTGAGTCATGGACATGAACGACGACGAGCATAAAGCCGCCCTTGAACTCGATAGCGACCGCCGGGCGATTGGCCGAAAAAATACCGCCTATTTGCTGAAAATGCTGCGCGGCGGTTATGGCACGGAACCGGAACCGGAACCGGAATCCGTGGCTGAAGTGCGTCCCGTGGTTGAATCGAGACCGGCGCGGGTGACCGAGACTGCGCCCGCTTATGTCCGGCTGGTGGAAACCCGTCCTGATAAACCGTTGACCCGCCCGGCTTCGTCGGCATTCGCTATTCCCGCCGTGGGCGAGGGTTTGCGCCAGTGTTCTGGAAAACTGGGGACACTGTTAGCGCGGGTGGATCAGTGGGCGAAATTGGAGCGGCTGTTCAAGGCGTATCTGCGTCTCGACTTGCGCGACCATGTGGTGCTCATTCGCCTCGATCAGGACGCTTGGACCGTGCAGACGGAATCGGGGGTCTGGGCGGTCCGCCTGCGTTATGAACTCTACGCGATCCGCGAGGCGCTGGGCCTGGAACTCGGCATCAAGCTGCCCAAGCCGCAGGTTCACATTGCGCCACTCGCGGCACCTCCTCCAGCCCCGACGTCGCGACGCCGGATATTGCCCCGGGAAGCCGCCCGCAGTCTCGAAGAAATCGCCCGTAATGAAACCGACCCACGTTTGAGTGCGGCGCTGCGGCGGCTGGCCCGCTGGGCAGAACCCGTATCGACTATGGACCCCTCATGTTCCATACCCACCAAAGTAACCATCTTGAAGCCCTGACCGACCGACTGGCCGAACTGCTCCAGCAACCGTTGCGGTCGCCGTTGGCGCGGGAAATTATTGTCACACAGAGCAATGGCCTGGCCCGCTGGCTGGCGCTGCGGCTGGCGGACCGGTTGGGGATCTGTGCGCATATCGAATTTCAGTTCCCGGCGACGTTTCTCTGGGAAATGGCGCGGCGGGTTCTGCACGGACTGCCGTCGACTTCGGCCTTTGACCGGACGGTGTTGAACTGGCGGGTGATGGCGCTGCTGGCCGACCTCGGCGATGAACCGTGCTTTGCCCCGGTGCGGGCCTGGCTGGGCGATGGCCGGGATGACTTTCGCCGTTACGAGCTGGCTTGCCGCATCGCTGACTGTTTCGACCAGTATCTAGTCTACCGACCGGACTGGATCAGCCGCTGGGAGGAAGGTCAGGAGGGCCACTGGCAAGCGGAATTGTGGCGACGGTTGCTGGCAAGCAGTAGCGCGACTGGCGAAATGCATCGGACCCAGGTGCAGGCGCACTTTCGCCAGGCGCTGCAACAGGGCGAGGTGGATCGCCACCGCCTGCCGGAACGGGTGACGCTGGTGGGACTGTCCGCGTTGCCGCCGCTGTATCTGGATTTGCTGGCGGAACTGGGGCGCTTTGTCGATGTGCATCTGCTGCTGCTCAATCCCTGTCAGGAATATTGGGGCGATATCCGGGCCGAACGTGATCTGGCTCGCCTGGGTGAGGAGATTGACCCGGAAGCGGAATATCTGACCGTCGGTCATCCGCTGCTGGCGTCGCTGGGCAAGCAGGGCCGGGATTTTATTGATCTGTTGCAGGGCTATGCGCGGGTCGAATGGGAAGGGTTCGCCGAACCGGCAGGTCATGATCTGTTGCACCATTTGCAGGCCGATATTCTCCATTTGCGGGAACGGGGAACTCCGGAGTATCCGCCGTTGCCGCTGCGGCCTGACGATCATTCGTTCCAGGTGCAGGTCTGCCACGGGCCAATGCGGGAAGTGGAAGTGCTGCATGACCAGTTGTTGGCGCTATTCGCGGCGCATCGCCACCTGCGGCCTTCCGATGTGATCGTGATGGCCCCGGACATTGCCCGTTATGGCCCGTTGATTGAAGCGGTGTTCGATGCCGCCCCCCGCGAACGGCGCATTTCCTTCAGCATCGCGGATCAGGGCCTGCCGGTCGAGAATCCGCTGGTGGAGGCGTTTTTTGAGTTGCTCGATCTGAGCGGGGAACGGTTTGACGCAGCGCAGGTGATGAGTTTGCTCGAACCGCCTGCCGTGCAGCGCCGTTTCAACTTGAATGAGGATGATCTGGAGCGCATCCGCTATTGGGTGCGGGAGGTCGGCATTCGCTGGGGGATCAACGCCGGCATCAAGGGCGACTGGAATTTGCCGGTGACGGCGGAACATACCTGGCAGGCCGGACTGGATCGGCTGTTACTCGGTTACGCGCTGCCCGGTCAGGGGCGGGAGTTGTACGCGGGTATTTTGCCTTATGACGAGGTTGAAGGCGGCGAGGCGCAGGCGTTGGGCGGGTTGCAAAGCTTTCTGGATGAGTTGTTCGGGCTGCATCACGGCTTGCGGCAACAGCGCCCGCCGGGGGAATGGGTCACGACGCTGTACGGCGTGCTGGAGCGATTTTTCGACGCCCGCGAGCGGGAAGAGAACGAATTGCAACTGATTCGCTCGGCGCTGGCGACGCTGGGGGACGAGGCGGAACTGGCCAGATTCGCCGAACCGGTGTCGCTGTCGGTGATGAAATCGGCGTTGCGGAAAGCGTTGGATACGCCGGAAAGCGGCGCGGGCCGATTCCTCGGCGGCGGCGTCACCTGTTGCGCGATGGTGCCGATGCGCAGTATTCCGTTTGCGGTGGTCTGCCTGATCGGCATGAATGACGACGCCTATCCGCGCCCCAACCGGCCGGTCGGTTTTGATCTGATGGCCAGCGCCTTCCACCGTGGCGACCGCTCCCGCCGACGGGATGACCGCTATCTGTTTCTGGAAACGCTGCTATCCGCCCGCCGCTGTTTCTATCTGAGCTATGTCGGGCAGAACATCCGCGACAATGCGGTGTTGCCGCCTTCAGTGCTGGTCAGCGAGTTGCTGGATATTGTGGATCGCAGCTTCAAAACTGCCGATGGCCAACGACCCAGTGCGCAGTTGGTAACCCGCCACCCCCTGCAACCGTTCAGCCGGCGCTATTTCACCGGCGACTCGCGACTGTTCAGCTATGCCCAGGAATGGATTGAAGCCAGTCGCCAGGCTGGACGCGGCGAGCGCGATGCGGCAGCGCTGTTGTCGGGGGAATTGGCGGAACCGGAACCGGCGTTGCGCTGGGTCACGCTGGAGAGCTTGACGCAGTTTTTCAAAAATCCCGCTCGCTGGCTGTTGCGGGAGCGGCTGGGCGTCCGGGTGGATGAGGGCGAAGAGGCGCTGGAAACCCGCGAGCCGTTCGTGCCGGATGCGCTGGAGAGTTATCAGATGCTCGATGAGATGCTGGAACTCTATCGCGAGGAGCGGCCAGCGGCGGACATGGAGACGATTCTGCGGGCGACCGGCGCGTTGCCGCATGGCCAGGTTGGGGAATGTGTCTTTGCTGGCGCTTACGAACGGGTCGAGCGGTTCGCTGGGCGATTGGGGCGGGTCTTTCCGCGCCGGGGTCAGGCCCCGCTGGAACTGGATTTGATGCTGGGGGAATTTCGCCTGACCGGTCGCCTGACCGGGATGACCAAGGCCGGGTGGGTGGGCTACCGGCTGGCGAAAATGAAGGCCGGGGATTATCTGAAGTTGTGGCTGCATCATCTGGCGCTGAATGCGATGGACTTGGAGGAGGGTGTGCGGGAAAGCCACTGGGTGGCGGAGGATCAACTGGTCACGCTGCCACCGGTGGAGCAGCCGGACGTGTTGTTGCAGGGATTGCTGGACGCCTACTGGCAAGGAACGCGGCGCTTGCTGCATTTCTTCCCGAAGAGCGGGCTGGCCTATATGGAACGGCTGCGCAAGGATCAGGAGCCGGATACGGATAAAGCGTTATGGGCGGCGCATCGAGCCTGGGAAGGGGAAGAACGGCGGCCTGGAACGGCGGAGCGGGAGAATGCTTATTATCAACTGGCGTTCGGGGATACCGATCCGCTGGATGAGGAGTTTACAACGCTGACAATGGCGGTATTTGGACCCCTGTTTGAACAGATTCCCGTGGCTGAACCGCCAGCGGGTAAGGGTAAACGTGAAGCAGCAACTTGAGCGCGTTTGTACAAGATTTTTTTGAATTGGTTGATAAAAATGATCTACAATTGGAAATATAACCCTGCCTCGGGAGACATAAAAACATGATTTCCAGTATAAATAATACTCCTCAAGTTACGGCTTCCGTTCTTGCCAATCCGCGCCCCGAGCGTCCAGCGCAGTTGCCCTCGCCGATTCCTCCCAGTGAGGTTTCGATTTCCGACGAGGCCAAAAAACTGGCGGCTGCGAAAAAGGTCATTGATAGCCCGATGGCGGTTGCTGCGGTATCCAGCAACGATCAAGTCGATCAGTTGGCGACGACCATTTATCAGTCGCAGCAGGCGCAACGTGTGATTGACACATACACCGCCAATTCTGGCAGTGGGGCGTCATCATCTGAAAGCTCTTCAGGTTCACCGCTAGCGGTCGCGGCCATCTCCGACAACGAAGACGTCGATCAACTGGCCACAACGATTTATACCGCACAGCAAGCCCAGGCAACCATTGACACCTACACCAATAGCAGTTCGGGTTCGGGTTCATCGTCTGAAAGCTCTTCGGGTTCACCGTTAGCGGTCGCGGCGATCTCTGACAACGAAGAGGTCGATCAACTGGCCACGGCGGTTTATACCGCACAGCAAGCCCAGGCGACGATTGACACCTACACCAACAACAGTTCGGGTTCGGCATCCTCGACCTCTTCGCCAAACGCCGGTCCATCGTTGGCAGTGGCAGCCATTTCCGATAATCCACAAGTAGATGCGCTAGCGAACGCGGTTTATACCGGGCAATCGCAGCAAAGCCTGTTAGATACTTATGCCGCGAACTCGGGTTCCGAAACGGCTTCATCTTCTCAAAACACTTCAGGTTCACCACTCGCGGTGGCCGCTGCTTCAAAGAATCCACAAGTGGATGAACTGGCTACGGCGGTTTATTCAGCCCGATACGCACAAAAAATAGCTGACTACTATGGAAGCATGTACGAGTCAGTCAACGAGTCAGCTAACGAGCCGCAGTACTCCTACGTGGCTTGAATCCAAGATATTCGGAATTCTGATCTCACTCAAAGGCCTGTGCACATGACAGGCCTTTTGCTTTGACGCCCCTTCTCACGGTACGAGTAAATCCCCACCTTCCATCTGCACGACCTCCACCCGCCAACCGACCAGCAACACGCTGCCGGTCTGGCGGCGATGCCCGGTATCGGTGAATTCAAAGACATACAGCCGCTCCCACTTCAACCGGCCATTGTGGTCACGTCGCGGCCACAAGCGTTCCAGAGCCACGGTATCGTCCAGCAGTTGCACGTTGCTTTGCTGACAGGCGCGGGCGCTTGCAGCGCGAGCCTGCTCGCGGGCACCGAGACTGTCCCGCCAGAACCACAGGCCAATGCCCATGACGAGCAGAAAGCTGATGAGAAGATAGAAGTTCATAACAGCGGCTTCAAGCGGGCCAGGATGTCATCCCGCGCTTGCGCCAGCAGCGATTCCCGATCCAAACTGTCCAGAATGTCCTGCACGACCCGCTTCGGCCCGCCCTCGCCCCAGGATTTGCCTTGGGCGAAATACTGTTCAGCGGCCTTGCCCACCACATAAGTCCCGTACCAGGCGACCGCCCCCTGCGCCCCGGCAGTCACGAACGTCGATAACCCCAGACTCACGCCCTTCAACGCCGCCGCTGCCAGATTCATCAACCACACCGTCCCAATCAGAAACGCCAGTTGAACGGAAATGGTTTTGAGCAGTGAACCGGCTTCGCTACGGGTCATGGGCAGGCCGTATACCCGGCTGAGATGGAGAATCATCGCCGCATCGGTGGCGATGGCCGCCAGAATGTCGGCAATTGGGATCGGGTTCAGCGCCACCGCGACGCCCTTGGCCAGGCAGTAGTTGCGCACCACTTTTTCCGCCAGATCGTGGCGAATGGCGATGATCTCGCGGGTCAGGCGGTCCGAGAAGCGCCCAGCGAACAATCCGGCGTTGAGCGCCGCCATGGTCTTGCCTTCAGCGTTGAGAATGTCCCAGATGCGCTCGCGCAATTCATTGACGCTCGGGGCCGGGCAACGCCGGGTTTCAGTTTCGTTGCCGGCCGCATCCACCAGAATCACGATGCGCTCGGCAGGTTGCGCGGCAGCGGTCAGAATATCCTGGGGCAGAATCAGGCCCTCGGTGCGCTGGCGCAACGTATCCAGCAACAATTTGCGGTCCTTCGGGGTGTAGCGATCCACCTTGTTCAGCACCAGCACCAGTCGCTGCGCTGCCTCTTTCACCAGCCGCAATGCTTTGATTTCGGTGTCGGTAATGTCGCCATCAACCACGAACAGCACCAGATCGCTGCGGCTGGCTACTTCATGGGCGAGCTGCTCCCGCTCTTCCCCCGCGACTTCGTTGATGCCGGGGGTGTCAATCAGAAACACCCCGCCCGCGTCGTATTCCTGCCAGCGAGCATGACTGGC
>JAUPTV010000226.1 GCA_030917925.1 Pseudomonadota bacterium | reverse complement strand
GCTGGAACTCAGTTTCCGACTGGAAGCGGACCGGATGCGCCATCTGCTGCTGAAACCGGAAGATGTGGCCAAAGAGGCTCAAGTGGTGGCCGAGGAACGCCGGTTGCGGACGGAAGACCAACCGGAAGCGCTGACGCACGAACGTTTCCAGGCGGCGGCCTACGTCACCAGTCCTTACCGCAACCCGATTATCGGCTGGATGCAGGATATTGAATCGATCAAGCCTGACGATCTGCGCCGCTGGTACCAACAGTGGTATGCACCGAACAACGCGACGTTGGTTGTCGTTGGCGATGTTGAACCCGCCAAAGTGCGGGAACTGGCGGAAAAGCATTTCGGTCCCCTGCCCACCAGTGAGTTGACTCCGCCCCGGCCAGTGGTCGAAATTCCCCAGAAAGGCGAGCGGCGGATCACCGTTAAAACGCCCGCCGAAGTGCCTTATGTTGTCCTCGGCTACAAGGCACCGACACTCAAAACCGCCGCTGAGGAATGGGAACCCTATGCGCTGGCGGTGCTGGACGGCATTCTCGACGGTGGCAACAGTGGGCGAATCAGCCGCAACTTGATTCGTGGTTCGCAGGTCGCGGCAGCGGCGGGAACCGGCTACAGCCCCAGTTCACGGTTGGAAGGACTCTTCACCCTCGCCGGCAATCCGGCACCGGGCCGCAAGAGCATGGAACTGGAACAGGCGCTGCGGGCGGAAGTCGCCAAGCTCCGTGAAGAACTGATTAGCACCGAAGAACTGGCGCGAGTCGTCGCCCAGGTCACGGCCACAGATGTCTACCAACAGGATTCACTGTTCTATCAGGGGATGCGGCTGGGCATTCTGGAAACGGTGGGGCTGGGCTGGAACCGGCTTGATGATTATGTCCAGCGCATTCAGGCCGTCACCCCGGAACAGGTGCGCACGGTTGCCCGCAAGTATCTGACCGATGACCGGCTGACGGTGGCCCTGTTGGAACCGTTGCCGCAGGAAGATCAACGGACGGCAACGCCTGGCGCAGCGATGAATCATGCCGTGCGCTAAACCCTCCCTCACCCCCAACCCCTCTCCCATAGGGAGAGGGGAGTTTACCGTCAGGATTCCCCCGCCATGCCCGCTTTGAAACCATTGTTATCCGGTTTTCTCGCCGCCGCCTTGCTGTTGATCTCCAGCTTGGCGGTCGCGGTCCCGGACATTCAGCACTGGCGCACCGCCAATAACATCCCGGTTTACTTCATTGCCGCCCGCGAACTGCCGATGATCGATGCGCAAATTCTGTTCAGCGCCGGTTCGGTGCGCGATGACGGAAAACCCGGATTAGCGCAATTCACCAACGCCCTGCTGGAGGAAGGCGCGGGCGACTGGTCAGCGGATGAGATTGCCGACCGACTGGATCGGATTGGTGCCCGCCTCAGCGCCAGTTCGCGGCGCGATTCAGCTACTGTCTCGCTGCGCAGTCTCGCCGATCCTCGCTATCTGCAACCGGCGGTGGAAACAGTGGCCCGGTTGCTCAAGGAACCGACTTTTGCCCCGGATGCGGTGGAGCGGGTGCGCCAGCAGATGCTGAACGCGGTGCAGGAACGCGCCCAGTCGCCCGGCGCTATCGCCCAGGATGCTTTTTTCAAAGCGCTCTACGGCAACCATCCCTACGCCACGCCGTCCGGTGGAACCACGGCCAGCCTGAACGCCCTGACCCGTGCGGATATTCAGGTTTTTCACCGCCGCTACTACACGGCGGCTAATGCCGTTATCGCCATTGTCGGCGATCTGGATCGGCCTGCCGCCGAGCAGTTGGCCAATACCCTGGTCGGCGGCTTGCCCAAGGGCGAACCGGTTCCGCCGCCCCTACCGGTTCCGCCTGTTCCTGCCAGTCAGACGATCCGGATTCCCCATCCCTCCACGCAGAGTCATCTTCTGATCGGACAGGTCGGCGTCAACCGCGCTGATCCCGACTATTACGCCCTCTATCTGGGCAATCACGTTTTTGGCGGTAATGGGCTGGTATCGCAATTGGCGCAGGAAATCCGCGAGAAGCGTGGTCTGGCCTACGGTGCATACAGCGCCTTCTCGCCGATGCGCCAGGCAGGTCCATTTTTGATGAACCTGCAAACCCGTAACGATCAGGTTGATACCGCCCTCAACGTCGCGCAAACCACCCTGCGCGAATTCACCGCCAAAGGGCCGGACGCGCAGGTCTTGGAAGAAGCCCGGCAGAACATCACCGGCGGCTTTGCCCTTGATATCGCGGGCAATGGCAAACTGGCGAATTATCTGGGGATGATCGCCTTCTATGGTCTGCCCCTGGATTACCTGCAAAACTACATCAGCGTGATGAACGGCATCAGCCTCGCTCAGGTGAAAAGCGCCTGGCAACGGCATGTCCAGCCGGATCGATTGATCACCGTGATTGTCGGCGGTCAGTCAGCGACTCCGGCGACTCCATGAACCGGCGCGGACGTTCTGCCTATCAGTTGCGGATTATTGGCGGCCAGTGGCGCAGCCGACGACTGGAATTCCCTGATGTGCCGGGGTTGCGACCGACCCCGGATCGGGTCCGGGAAACCTTGTTCAACTGGCTGGCCCCGGTATTGCCCGGTGCCCGCTGTCTGGATTTGTTCGCGGGCAGCGGCGCACTGGGCATGGAAGCTTTGTCGCGTGGCGCGGCGGAAGTGGTGTTTGTCGAGCATCATCCGCTGGCGGTTCGTGCGCTTCGGGACAATCTCGCCCGGTTACAAGCAGTTGGGGCGCGGGTGGAAGCGGCGGAGGCAATGGCCTGGTTACGTCAACCGGGAACGCCGTTTGAAATCGTGCTGCTTGATCCGCCCTTTGGTGAAGGACTGCTGGAACCGGTTTGCGCTGCACTGGAACAGGGGGGCTGGTTAATGCCGAACGCCTGGATTTATCTGGAGGCGGCGGCGGATCAACCTGCGCCGCTCTTGCCTGCCGCGTGGACGCTGCATCGGGAAAAGATCGCCGGGACGGTCGCTTATCGGTTGGCGCGGCGTGGTAGTGAGTAGTAAGGTTGCCTTGCCACCCGGCTTTCCCGATAATCCCCCATCCTCCGCCCCGCCAGGAATTTTCCATGTCCGTCGTCGCTATTTACCCCGGCACTTTTGATCCGATTACCAATGGCCATGCCGATCTGATCGAGCGCGGCGCGCGCATGTTTGAACGATTGGTGGTCAGCATCGCCGCTAATCCCAACAAGCAGCCGCTATTTTCTCTGGAAGAGCGGGTGGCGCTGGTCAACGAAGTAGTCGCACATTTACCCCACGTCGAGGTTTGCGGCTTCGATATTTTGCTGGTGAACCACGCCAAGAGCATCGGCGCTAATGTTTTGATGCGCGGACTGCGGGCGGTTGCCGATTTTGAATTTGAGTTCCAGTTGGCCAGTATGAACCGCCGCCTGAATCCGCAAATCGAATCCATTTTCCTGACCCCCGCTGAACAGTACGCCTTTATCTCGTCGAGTCTGGTGCGTGAAGTCGCTAAGTTGGGCGGCAATATTGCTCCCTTCGTCCATCCCCGAGTCGAGGCGGCGCTGGCGGCAAAATTCGCATCCCGGAAATAATTGAGTAAAATAGTCGGGAATTCGGCGGCGTCTATTACAGCAATGCCGGATTCCATTGATTGAAACAAAACGAGGAGCCAGCTATGGCGCTGATGATTACTGATGAATGCATTAACTGCGACGTGTGCGAGCCGGAGTGCCCGAATGAAGCGATTTCCCAGGGTGAGGAAATCTATGTGATCGACCCGAACCTCTGCACCCAGTGCGTGGGCCACTTTGAAACCCCGCAATGCATCGAGGTTTGCCCGGTTGATTGTATCATCCCCGATCCGAAATACCCGGAAACGGATGATCAGTTGCACGATAAATATGAACGGCTGACCAGTACAGCCTGAATACCTAATCACCGAGCAGGTCACTCGCCGCCGCTCTCGCCATTCAGGGAGAGCGGCGGTTCCGTCAGTGATTACAGCGCCAGGGACTTGCCCTTGGAGCCGAGATCAGCAAAGGCTTCGTTCAACCGGGTGATCATGCCCTGTTCCGCCAGCCGCAGATACTTGCGCGGGTCGTAGAACTTCTTGTACGGCTTATCCGTTTCCGGATCGACCTGATACAGGAACGCTTTGGGATTCTCGGTCACGAACTTGCCAATCGCTTCCGAATAGGCAAATTGCAGGTCGGTGTCGATGTTCATCTTGAACACGCCATAGCCGACCGCTTCGGTGATCTTCTCTTTCTCCGAACCCGAACCGCCATGGAACACCAGATTCAGCGGATGTCCGCCGGTCTTGTGCTGCTTCTCGATCAGCGCCTGCGAGTTCTTCAGGATTTCCGGACGCAGTTGGACATTGCCGGGCTTGTAGACGCCATGCACGTTGCCGAATGACGCCGCTACCGAGAAATGGCCGATGGGCGAGAGCCGCTCATAGGCTTGCAGCACATCTTCCGGCTGGGTGTACAGATGGGAATTGTCAGCGCTCTCTTCCAGTTCACTGCCAACGCCGTCCTCTTCGCCGCCGGTCACGCCCAGTTCAATTTCCAGGCTCATGTCCAGCGGGGCCATGCGCGCCAGCACCCGGGCGCACTCGTTCAGGTTGAACTCCATGCTCTCTTCCGACAGGTCGAGCATGTGCGAGCTGAACAGCGGCTTGCCGTGTTGCTTGAAGTACGCCTGACCGTGATCCAGCAGGGCGTCGACCCAGGGAATCAGACCCTTGTTGGCATGGTCGGTGTGCAGCACCACGCAGACTCCATAATGTTCAGCCAGCAGATGCGTATGCAGCGCCGCTGACACCGCGCCGAGCACCTTGGCCTGGAAACTGTCCTTCATGCCCTGGCCGGCGTAGAACTGCGCGCCGCCATTGGAAAGCTGGACGATGACGTCGGCCTGATTCTTGGCCGCGGCTTCCAGCACGGCGTTGATCGTGCTGCTGCTGGAGACGTTGACGGCGGGCAGGGCATAACCGCCAGCTTTCGCGGCAGTAACCAGCGTCAGATAATCTTTGCCGGTGACAACGCCAGGTTTAAGTTGCGCCATATTGACGATTCCTCATGTTGGGTGGGAGTGGGTGAAAAGAAGCTATGTAAGGCGCAAAGTATAGCCCGCGCCTCGCCGCCATGGTAGCCGCATGGTGTTCCGCGAAGTACCCGGCGGCATCACTTAACGGCTGCCGGCGTCGCTATCGCCAAAATATTCGGTGGTATAGCGCTCTACCCGTAATTCCGGCGACCAGAAATCCAGTGGCAATCCAGCCTTCTGCTTGAGCTGCGCCAGGAATACATAAGGGTCCGCCAGGTGCTCCCATACCGATGGCAGGAAGGTGCCCCGGTAATGGCGGAATTGCAGAATCAGTCCATCCTCACCGGGCCGCAATTGCGCCAGCAGTTCTTCCTCTGACGCGAAATGAAGCAGTTCCGGCGGCGACAGCACCGAGATATGCACCTCTAGCGCCGGAAATTCCGCCACCTGCACTTCCGGGAACCGTGGATCTTCAAACGCTGCCGCGTAGGCGTGCATGGCGACATCCTGAACCAGCGGTTGATACGCCGCCAGTGCGCCGATGCAACCGCGCAACTGCCCCGCCTTTTCCAGAGTGACAAAAGTGGCCCGCAACGGCCGCAGGGGTTCGGGATAATCGCCAGGATTCACGGTCAGCGCCTGATGATGGCGCAAGCCGTGTTGAATCGAAGCGTGGGCGACGTCCAGCAACGTGGCCCGGTCCGGGGAGGAAAGCGCGTTAGTGGAAGACATAAGCGCCGTACCCCACGACTTGATCACGAGTCCCGGCAGTGTCGCCGGAATTGCGCAGGTCCAGGGTTTCGCACTGCAAGCCCTTGCGCCGTGCGACCCACAACAGGCCATTAACCGGATTGCGCCCGCAAGCCTGGTCATAGCCGATGTCTTCGAAGCGCAGTTTCTCAATAGCGTTCGAGGTCTCGCGGTCCATGGCGCGAGCGGTCTGATAGTCGTGATAATGGCTGAGGTCGGAACTGATGACGATCAGTGTTTCCGGGCCGCCCCACAAGGCTTCCAGCACCGCCCCGACTTCGGGAGGATGGGCGTCGCCGACCACCAGCGGAACCAGTTTGAAATCGCCCAGCACCTCCTGCAGGAACGGCAAATGCACTTCCAGACTGTGTTCCTGGGCGTGAGCCTGCTCCAGAAAGCCCACCCCCGGTAATTGCCGTACCTGTTCTACGGCCTCATGGTCGACCGGAACGCGACCCAGTGGCGTGGCGAAGGCGTCCATCCCGCTGACCGCGATGCCCCGGAACCCGACCCGGTGGCTGGGACCGAGCAGGATAACCCGGCTAATTCGGTCACGCATGGCTTGTAACCGGGCGTAAGCCACGGCGGCAATCGGACCGGAATAGATATAGCCCGCATGGGGAACGATCATCGCCTTGGGTGGCGGCTCGTCCGGAGCATGGATCTGGTTGAGAAAGCTTTGCACTTGGGTATGTAGTTCGGCGGCGTGCGCCGGATAGAACATTCCCGCTACGGCGGGTGTGCGGGTCGCTGGCATGATGACGCCCTCCCGGTTGAGTGGGTCAACGCTAATTCATTGAGGACATCGGATGGATTAGCGAATTTATCGTCTAAAGTATAGAGCGTTATTTCAACAGAAAAGCTCCAATTAGCGACGAGAGCCTTTGCCCAGGAGGCCACCATGACTATCAGGACCACCAACCCCCCCATGCCGACATCCACGATTCCCGAATTCTTTCCCACTCAATACTGGCATGTTCTCGACGATGGCCGGGTGCAATGCGATGTTTGTCCGCGCTATTGCAAGCTGCACGACGGCCAGCAGGGTCTGTGCTTTGTGCGCGGCAACCACCATGGCCAGATCATGTTGACCAGTTATGGCCGTTCCAGCGGGTTCTGCATCGATCCTATCGAGAAAAAGCCGCTGAATCACTTTCTGCCCGGCACCCCGGTGCTGTCCTTTGGCACCGCCGGCTGCAACCTGGCCTGCAAGTTCTGCCAGAACTGGGATATGAGCAAATCCCGCGAGATGGATACCCTGGCCGATGAAGCGTCGCCGGAAAAGCTGGCGCGGGTGGCGCACGAACTGGGTTGCCGCAGCATGGCCTATACCTACAACGACCCGGTTATTTTCATGGAATACGCGATGGATACCGCCATCGCCTGCCGGGAATACGGAATCAAGTCGGTAGCGGTCACAGCGGGCTATATCTGCGAGGAGCCGCGCCGGGAGCTTTATCAGTACATGGACGCCGCTAATGTTGATCTCAAAGCGTTCACCGAGGATTTTTACTGGAAGATTTGTGGCGGTCATCTGCAACCGGTCTTGGATACCCTGATTTACCTCAAGCACGAAACCCAGGTCTGGTTTGAAATCACGACGTTGTTGATTCCCGGCGAGAACGATTCGGATGCGGAACTGGAGGCCATGACCCAGTGGGTGATGGAGAATCTGGGGCCGGACGTGCCGATGCATTTCACCGCCTTCCATCCAGACTGGAAGATGATGAATCACTCGCCCACGCCGCCGTCTACGTTGAGCCGGGCGCGGCGGATCGCCATGAAAAACGGCATTCGCTACGCCTATACCGGCAACGTCCACGACGAGAAAGGTGACAGCACCTATTGCCATCAGTGCGGCCACAAACTGATTGGCCGTGACTGGTACACGCTCGGCGTCTGGAATCTGACCGAAGACGGTCGGTGCACAGCCTGCGGAACGCCCTGCGCCGGGGTGTTTGAAGCGCAACCCGGCACCTGGGGAGCGCGGCGGCGACCGGTGCGGTTGCGGCAGTACGCCTGATGAATGGGAGACAGGTATGGCTGAATTGAAAGCAGACGTCGATCCAGCGGCAATCGGTTTTGACGCTGCCCGGCTGGCACGGATCGATGCGCATTTTGCCCGGTATGTCGAGGATGGGCGGTTGCCCGGCTGGCTGATTCTGGTCAGTCGCGGTGGGCAGATCGTTCACCTGGGCGCTTGTGGTTATCGGGATCTGGAAGCGCGTGCGCCGATAACTTGGGATACCCGGTTCCGTATTTACTCGATGACCAAACCGGTCACGGCGGTCGCCGCGATGATGCTGTATGAGGAAGGCGCTTTTGAGCTGAAAGACCCGGTAAGCCGCTTCATTCCAGCCTTTGCCGACACCCCGGTTTACCGCAGCGGGTCGGCGCTGAAGCCGGTCACTGAACCCCTGCGGGAGCCGATACGCATCTGGCACCTGCTCACCCATACCGCCGGGCTGACCTACGGTTTCCACCATACTCACCCGGTAGATGCCCTCTACCGGGCTGCTGGCTTTGAATGGAGTGCGCCGGACGGTCTGGATCTTTCCGCCTGCTGCGACGCCTGGGCCAGTCTGCCCCTGCTGTTTCAACCCGGAATGGAATGGAATTACTCCATCGCGAGCGACGTACTTGGGCGGGTGGTCGAGGTCGCTTCCGGATTGAGCTTGGACCGGTTTTTCGCCGAACGTATCTTTCAGCCGTTGGGTATGTACGACACCGGCTTTAGTGCCCCAACGGACGATGGGGTACGGTTAGCGGCGCTGTATTCACCGGAACCAGGCACTCTCCGCGCCGTGCGCAACGACGCCATGGCTCGGATGACCCAGCATGGTTCCCAGTGCTGTCTGGGTGGCGAAGGGCTGGTGTCCACAGTTGGGGATTATCACCACTTTACCCAGATGTTGCGGCGGGGCGGCGAACTGGATGGCGTCCGACTTCTGGGCAGTCGGACCCTGCGCTATATGACCCGTAATCACCTGCCCGGCGGCGCTGATCTGGAATCGTTTGGCCGCCCGATTTTTGCGGAAACCACGTTCGATGGCGTGGGTTACGGACTCGGTTTCTCGGTGACGCTCAACCCAGTGGCTAACAAGGTGTTGGCCTCGCCGGGGGAATTTGCCTGGGGTGGGGTGGCCAGTACCGCGTTCTGGGTAGACCCAACCGAGGACATCACCGCGCTGCTGTTCACCCAGTTGTTCCCCTCCAGCACGCATACACTCCGTCCCCAATTCCGGCAATTGGTGTATCAAGCACTGGTGGATTAGTCAGGCCGAAACGTCAACGTCACAGAATCTTCATCTGTAGCGGTTATCGTGCCGCCATGCTCAAAGTCAGAACTGTCTTCCTATCCGATATTCACCTCGGCACCCGCGCGTGCCAGGCCGAGCGCTTGCTCGATTTCCTGCGCGAGTATTCCGCTGAACAAACCTATTTGATCGGCGATATCGTCGATTTCTGGGCGATGAGCCGCAGTATCTGCTGGACGCCCGCGCAAAACACTGTGGTCCAGAAACTGCTGCGCCGGGCGCGTCAAGGCGAACGGATTACGTTCATTCCCGGCAACCATGATGAGGCTTTGCGCGACTACTGCGGCACGGTTTTCGGCAATATCGAGTTGGCGCTGGAATGGGTGCATGAAACCGTGGATGGTCGGCGCTTTCTGCTAATCCACGGCGATGTTTTCGATCAGGTCACGCGCCATCATCGCTGGGTCGCGGTGCTCGGCGATCAGGCCTATAACCTGTTGGTGTGCATCAATACCTGGCTATCCTGGGGGCGGCGCAAACTAGGGATTGCCGGTTACTGGTCGCTGGCGGGCTATGCCAAGCGTAAGGTCAAAACCGCTCTGAATTTTATCGGCGATTTTGAGAATTCAGCGCTCCATCATGCCCGTGAACGCGGACTGGACGGAGTGATCTGCGGTCATATCCATTGGGCGATGATCCGCGAAATCAATGGGCTGAGTTACATCAATTGCGGCGACTGGGTGGATTCCTGCACCGCCATTGTTGAACATTTCGACGGTCGTCTGGAACTGATCGCCTGGAGCCTGCCTGGCCCAATGTCCGAACCGGACGCGCCCGATGTCCAGCCGGTTGAGGTCTGAATGCGCGTCCTGATGGCGTCTGATGTGTATTTTCCCCGTGTCAACGGGGTATCGACTTCGATGGAGACCTTTCGGCGTACCCTGGCCGGGGAGGGAATTGAGGTTCGCCTGGTCGTACCGCGCTACGGTGATGAAGCGGAAGAGCCAGGGATCGTCCGCGTGGCCGGTCGCGCCGTGCCGGGCGACCGGGAGGATCGGCTGGTCGGTTGGCGGGCGATGCATCGGGCGGTGCTGGAGGCCGCTCGCGAGTGCGACGTGATCCACATTCAGACGCCCTTTATCGCGCACTATGCCGGACTGAAAGCCGCACGCGGCCTGGGTCTGCCCGTCATCGCCACTTATCACACGCTGTTTGAGGAGTACTTGCACCATTACGCGAGCATGTTCCCGTCCGCCTGGCTGAAACGCCAGGCCCGGGCTTTTTCGCGGCGGCAGTGCAATGCCCTCGATGCGATCATTGTCCCGTCGACCGCGATGCGCCAACGTCTGGAAGATTATGGCGTGGTGGCACCCTTGCAGGTACTCCCAACCGGCATTCCCGTGGATCAGTTCGCGGGCGGCGACGGGCGCGCCTTCCGTTGTCGGCATGACATTCCGGCGACGCAGCCGGTGGCGCTGTTTGTCGGGCGGATCGGCTATGAGAAGAACATTGATTTTCTGCTGGAAGCCCTGACCTATACCCGACTGACGCGCCCTGACGCCTTGCTGGTTATCGCTGGCGAAGGGCCGGCCCTGGCCGACTTGAAAGTCCGGGTTCAGACGCTCAACTTACATACTGCGGTGCGCTTCATCGGCTATCTCGACCGCCATCGGGAACTGCCTGACTGTTACGCCGCTGCCAACATGTTTGTCTTTGCCTCACGCACCGAGACGCAAGGTCTGGTGCTGCTCGAAGCAATGGCGGCTGGGTTGCCGGTCGTCGCCCTGGCCGAAATGGGTACAGTGGATATTCTGGCACCCGGTCGGGGGTCGCTGTCGCCACCGGCGGAGGCGCAAGCCTTTGGGGAAGCGCTGGGGGCGGTGTTGAACCAGCCGTCGGCGGCAACGCAACGCTTACGTCAGGAAGCGCTGGCCTATGCCCGCGAATGGTCGGATACCGCGATGGCCACCCAGTTGGCGCGACAGTATCGGGCATTGGTGGGTCTGTCGGCTCAGTGAAGTAATACAAAAATAGGGAGATAGGGAGGCAGAAAATCAGTTCGCTACTCGCTACTCACTCAGTCGCGATCACCACCCGGTTGCGCCCTTCTGCTTTGGCCTGATACAGCGCCGCATCCGCTCGTTCAAGGGCGGAATCCCCTGAGAGATCCTGCGCTTTCAGGGCCGACACTCCGATACTGACCGTCACCAGAATCAACGGGCCTTCCTGCATAATCGGCGTGTTGGCGAACTTTTGACGCAACCGTTCAGCAAAGCTTTGGGCCGCCACCAGGTCAGCGCCAGACAGCAGAATCGCGAATTCCTCGCCGCCTAACCGACCAGCATGGTCAATCTTGCGGAGCGAATCCTGCATCAGTAAGGCGCAGTGCCGAAGAACGGCATCCCCCGTGGCATGGCCAAAACGGTCGTTAATGGCTTTGAAGTGATCCAGGTCGAGCATTAACACGGAGGCGCGCTGGGTGGCATGTCGTTGTAATCGTGCTAGTTCTTCGTCCAGACACGCCATAAAATGTCGCCGGTTGGCCAAACCGGTCAGGTCATCCGTGAGGGTCATTTCCCGCAAGGCGACTTCCAGGCGCTTGCGCTCGGTAATATCGCTGAACAAACAGGCAAATTGTCCGATTTGCGGACAATAGGCGATGACTTCAAAGATTTTATCCAGCACCTCCGTGTAATGCTCAAAATGCGCCGGTTCTCCGGTCAGCGCCACCTGGCCATAGATTTCGATCCAATCCGGTTCAATCGTGGGCAGCGCCTGCCGCACGGTTTTGCCGATGAGCGTAGCGATGTTCAGTCCCGTGACTTGTTCAAAAGCGGGATTGACTTCAAGAAACCGGTAATCCTCTGGCTGCCCCTGAGCATTGACGATGATTTCATGCAGCGCAAACCCGGTAGTCATGCTGGCGAACAGTTGCCGGAACCGGGTCTCGCTGGCGCGCAACGCGATTTCGGCGCGTTTACGCTCCGTGACATCGCGAATGATCGACAGCGCCAGTGCCTGTCCGCCAGATACGAAAGTTCGGGCGTGAATTTCAACCGGAACCCGACGCCCGTCTTTACCGGTCAGCGTCTTCTCGAATAACAGGCTGCCTTGGTCAAACAAATTTTGCGCCTCTTTCGGCACCCTGGCGAGTTCATCTTCCTCCTGAATATCCAGAGGGGTCATGTGCAGCATCTCATCCCCCGTGTAGCCGAGTAGCCGACAGATCACCGGGTTGACGCTGATAAAACGACCGAGACTCAGGTCAGGCTCGATGGTGTGGAAAACGATGCCATCATTGGCGGCTTCGAACAGCAGCCGATAATGCGCCTCACTCTCACGCAGTTGCGCCTGAATCTTGCGTTGCTCGGTAGTGTCGATAAAAGTCACGACGATCTGGCGCAGGTTTCCTTCAACATCCTGTTCCAGAAAGGCATTGATCAATATCCAAACCCAGTCGCCCGCACCGGGACGCTTGATGCCTAAAGTCAGGTTACGCACCGGTTGGCGTGTCGCCAGCACCCGGTTGACCGGATACTCATCGAGCGGCATCGGCGTCTCGTCCTCGCGAAAGAAGGTCCAGATCGGATCGACAGCCGTTTTGCCCAACAACTGTTCCATCGACAGACCCAGCAATTCGGCAGCCTGATGATTGGCGAGCGTAATCCGGGTATCCGGGGCGTGAATGACGACGCCTGCATGCAGATTCTCAATCAGGAGCTGGTATTGCTGCTCACGGATGTGCAACGCTTCTTCGAGGGGTTGATCATGGGTTACGGTGAAGTCATCGGGTTGCGGCTGACCCGCCATCACTTCCGCTGCCGCAACGGCATTCATCAAAGACTCTTCCTGACGGGGCGGTTTGCGCAGCGCCCCGGCATTCTTGCGGATTTCAACCCGTAGCCGCTGCCGGTTCCACCGCAAGGCGGCGATAACGCCAATGCTCAACAAAGGGATGACCCAGAAGGCGCTGTGGTGAAAAAGGGCGTGATCGATGGACATGGATGAACTACCAGCACCCGCTTGAGCAGATTTGAAAAATTGCTTTCTTCCTTGGATCAGCGTATTTGTTCCATTAGTCTGACAAGGTAGTGCAAGTTGATGATATTAGCAACACCACATCAATAGCGCGGGACTGAAATAAAAAGATAACAAACAACAGCGATGAACTCCATCCAAGCACCTTATAGTCTTTTCGGCTGATCAGCAGACATTCCGAACCACCCCGGCGCTTCACGCCACCCCTCCTTTGCCAAGGAGGGGAATTTGGAAATCCGACGATCATCAGGAAAGGCGATACTTACTGACCCCCGGTTCCCCCATCGCTTCCCTGATGAGCCTTCACACGTACAGTTCGACCATCTTGCGCCAGTATTTTGGACTGTGCGCCCGCCCCTGCCAGACGTGCAGGGCGTGCCAGACGCCCTTCTGCCACAACGACTCGCTGATGCCCCGGTTATTATCAAGAAACGGGTCTTGATCGCCGACGGCCAGCACAATGTCCAGACGCCGCAAATGATCCAGGAACAGCCCATCATTCAGGTTCGGGATAAAATGGCTGGGCGAGTTGTAGTAAACATGGTCGTCATAATGACCGTCGAGCAGATTGCGGAAGCTCTCAATCTCCAGGGTCAAATCGTAGCGGCCACTGAGCGCTGCGACCTTGTGAAACGCCTGCGGGTGGCGAAACGCCAGATTGAGCGCATGAAACGCCCCAAAGCTGCAACCGTGCGAAATCACGCTAGGATGCGGGTTCTTGGCCCACATCAGCGGCAAGACTTCATGGAGCAAATAATCTTCGTAACGCAGGTGGCGGTGAACCCGGTCCCAGGGCTGGGACCAGAAGCAGTAGAAGCTTTCCTCATCAACGCTATCCACGCAATAGAGCTGCAACTGACCCTGTTCAATTTTGGGTCGCAGCGCCTCGACCAGACCCATCTCTTCATATTCGTAGAAGCGCCCACAACGGGTCGGAAACACCAACACCTTGGCGCCGGTGTGGCCGAACACCAGTAGTTCCATTTCTCGATCAAGTCGCGGGCTATGCCACTTGTGATATTCCCGGTTCATTTGCGAAAAACCTCCAGGCCATGAATTAGGCTGGAAATTTAACGCGCCGGGTTGACAGGGTGATGACAGCGCGGGCGACTCAGGCGCAGTTGAAAAAATACGCCAGCGCATCCTGCAAACGCGCTCCTTCAGCGGCCAAGCCGCCGTGATCAAAATGGCCGGTCTGGAGCACGAACAATTCCCGATGACCAGCGAGCGCGTTGTAAATGGCGAACTGGCCAGGCGGGGGCACGGCGGGATCGAAGCGGGCAGCCGCGATATGCATCGGAATTTGCAGCCATTTCGCCGCGACTGCCGCATCGAAATAGCGCAAGGTCGTTAGCGCCTGGCCGGTCTGTTGCTGATAACGGCGCACCGCTTCGCCACTGCCGACGCAGGGTAAGGTTAGCCGCAACGGATGATGGCCGAAACTGGGGACGTTCAAATGCGCATGGTGAAAGCGTTCATCCCACGGCAGGGCCAGCGCACCCATTCCCCCGCCAAAGCTGATGCCCAGATAAGCCAGTGATGACGCCGCCATCGGGAACAGTTCCAGCAACGCCGAGGCCGCGCACCACACCGTATCTGCGGCGCAACCGCCATGAATGTAGGTTTCCCGGCGCTCGATGCCATGTAGAACGTGAGCGTCCGGGTTGGCGGGAAGATCAGCGCGGGCACTGCGGGAAAGGCCCCGGGCGCAGGGAAAGATCAGCGCCGCCCGCCGGAAGGGCAGATGAAAGTCCGGTCCTTCCCGCCCGCCATAACCATGACTCACCACCACGCCGCGTTCGACCGGTTCATCGCGGGGGCGGGTCAGCCAGCCACCAATCCGTAGCCCGTCCAGAGAGGTAAAGGCCACCTCAAACACCTGGGTGCGCGGATACGGGCTGGACAGTTCCCGCAACACCGGTTCAACCGAGATTGCCCGCGCCCGCGCCTGAAGCTCCCGCCAGAAAGGAGCGAAATCCGCTGGCGGCTCCGGCGCAGCAACGGCCAGCAGATCATCCAGATCATAGCCGTATGTAGGATTAAACGGATAAGCGTGGTGGAACATGGATTCCAATCGGTCAGTTAGATAATCCAGATCTCAACCCGGCGATTTCTGGTCGCATTCTGCGGGTTGTCATTGTTGGCCAGCGGAACTGCCGAACCGAACCCTTTTACCATATTTGGAAAAATCCCCCGCGTCATCAGTTCTCGTTCCACTTCCTGCGCCCGCTGTCGGGAAAGCTCCAGATTCTTGGCTGGATCGCCCTGCGCATCAGTAAATCCCAATAAAATGATGCGCCGGCCCGGATGGCGCGCCAGGAACCCAACCACACGCTCCAGATCGCGCTGCGCCTTGTTGTCGAGCAGATTGGATTCCGTGCGAAAACGCACGCTTAACGACAAGCGCTCGGCGTTCGCCACCAATTCCATATACTCATCCGGCAAGGAGCGTTGCATAGGCGGCCGGGTCGCCACCACGGTTTGCGATACGAATCCGGTTTGATTGACCAGCCGCTGGCCTTCATCGGTTAACGCAAACTCCACAAAGGCGCGAAGGTACGGATGCTGAAGGTTCGGCGGCGCATACAGATACAAACGCCGAGCCAGCGCATAATCTTCAGTGGCGACCGTGAAGGGGGTCGGTAACATCGGCAGCGTGGTTGCACCGTCGCTCACCGCAATGGCCTGAGCGTTGCGCACATAGGGCAGGCCGATAAAGCCAATCCCGGCGGCGTCCTTGGCCACCCGGTCGGACAGCTCCTCGCTGGATTCCAGGCGCACCGTTTGATCGTCGAGCTTGGCTTTACCCATCACGAGGTGCTGGAACGTATCAAAGGTGCCGGATTTTTCATCGCGGGCGTAGCGATGAATGCGTCCGGACGCTCCGCCAACCTCGGCCCAATCGGTAATCTCGCCGGAAAAAATCCGGGCGATTAACTCCTTGGTCAAGGTGCGTACTGGATTGGTTTTGTTGACAATCACCGCGATACCATCCAACCCGACGACATGTTCAACCACGGGAGAAGTTATATCGCCAAAATGCTTGAGT
This sequence comes from Pseudomonadota bacterium, assembly GCA_030917925.1. Lineage (GTDB taxonomy): Bacteria > Pseudomonadota > Gammaproteobacteria > Competibacterales > Competibacteraceae > UBA2383. Next base: position 388 of record JAUPTV010000226.1, on the reverse strand, counting down.
AATTGGGCCTCTTCCGGCTTGGCCGGCCGCGACGCTGCGCCAATATCCGCTGATCCATCCGCCAGCGCCTTGAAGGCGGTTCCTGAACCATGGGCCTTGATCTCAATAGCGACGGGATCCATAGCGCGGTCAATAGCCCCTTCAATACGCCATTCATTCGGCGCTATCTCAACCCGTCGAACCGTTGTCGCCCCTTCCTTTTTCAAAAAAGCCTCGGCTATCGTCGGCAGTAACTCAGCGCCCAAGGTATTGGAGCCTTGAATGCGCAAGACCACCTGGGCGGGAACCACGGGCTTCGCGGCAGTGGGTGGCGCATCCCCGGCAAGAGGCAGCAGTGGCCAGCCCGCCATGAAGATCCCGATGAGCGCACTGATAGCCAGAACGGTTG
>JAUPTV010000225.1 GCA_030917925.1 Pseudomonadota bacterium | reverse complement strand
TGATGTTTTCTCCGCAACAGGTAGCAAAACCAGCTTTGAAAAATGCACTCGCTCCCGGACGCTTCCCGGCGTCCGGTTCAGTGCTGATGAGTCAATTACTCCCAGCCGGCCTCGCGCCGGAACTGGTTGACTAACCGGGCGATCTGCTCCCGGTAGTTCCGTAACTCCGCAGGCGTGGGGTTGGCCAGTGGCAGGAACGCCTCGACCTCACGGCGGATGGCGTCAAACTCCACCCAGCGTTTCTGCGCCAGGCGCTTGACCTTATGGACGAAGTGTTCATCCTGATACCGCATCTGATAGCGGCGGGCGTCCTGCCGCCGTTGCTCTGCCCGGAGCGCTAAGTTTTCCCGGCGCTCTTGCACTTCTTGTTCAAACGACTTCCCGGAGGGCCGGGTTTGGGTGGTGGTTGGGACGGTGATTTGATGGGTCTGCATACCGTAACCTCCTCTCAGGGTGTGAACACACAGCGATTTTCGGGCGCAATCCGCCCACGATTATCAAAGTTTCAAGTTCACTGCAGTGGTTACGGGATTCAGTTAGCTCATAAAGCCTCGGCTCTGGTTGGTAGAAAATTGGGACGGGCGTCAGTGGACTACGCAAATAGGCAAAGGTTCATTCCTCCGTTTCTCGCTGGAAAAGGAGCCTGACTGAAGGGCATGGATACCCTCCAGTTCAGGGTCGATAGGGAATCAGTGACGGTGTTGGCCACGTTCCGGGTGGCGATTCATTAAGCTTTCCGTTCAGACACTATATATACACCCGACCTGCGTCACATTGCGTCGGCTGCGGTTTCGACCAACCCACGGATGGGATCGGGGCCGGGGTTTCAATCCGCAAAAGCGGCTGAATTCAATTCACAAATCCAATCGGCCGCCGCCGACTCCCCGGCTTGGCATGGCTCTCGGCGATCAGGATGTCCAGCAACCGGGTCGGGGTCAGTGGTTGATCGAACAACCGGGCCTGCCGTTGCGCGACCGCAAAATCGCCGGGCGTCAAATTGTCCAGCGTCCCCAAGGTCCGCAACACCGTCGCCAGTTCGGCCTCTGCCACCGGTTCGGCAAGCAGTTGCCGGAAGCGCCGTTCGGCCTGCGTGGTATTCAGCGACTGGAAGCACAGCTTGAGGTCAAAGCGCCGCAGCGCCGCTTCGTCCAGTTCATTCATCAGGTTGGTCGCGCAGATCAATATCCCCTCAAAGCGCTCCATCTGCACCAGCAACTCATTGACCTGACTGACTTCCCAGCGTTGGTGAGCGCCCGTTCGACTGCGCAGGAAAGTGTCGGCTTCGTCAATCAGCAACACGGCCTTGCGGTCGCGGGCGTCCTTGAACATCGCGGCGATCTGCTGCTCGGTCTGGCCGACAAACATGCCCAACAGGTCGGACGCCTGCTTGCGCAGCAGGGGCATCACCAGTTGTTGCGCCAGCCAGGCGGCGAAGGCGCTTTTGCCCGTGCCGGGCGGACCGTAGAAGCACAGTCGCCCTTGCCGCCGCCGTGCCAGGCCCTGCGTCAGCGCCGGTAAATCGGCCTCGACTCGCAACAGGGCCAGATCGAAGTCGGCGGGCGCGGTCGCCGCCTGATCCGGGGACTCCACATCAGCAAATTGCCTGGCGCGCTGGCCCAGCAGATGATCGAGACAGCGTTCATTACGGGCCGGGCGTTGATAGTCCAGCAACTTGAGTACCTTGGCGGCGCGTTGCAGATGACCGGGTGCCAGATCAGCCGCTTTGACCATCCGGTTCAGGGCGGTCGCGTTGATCGTCAGGTCGCCCAGATGACGGGTCAGCATCCGTTGCCGCACGGCCGCTGGCGGCGTCTCCAGTTCCAGAATGTGGTCAAAGCGCCGTTGAAACGCCTCCTCCACCCCATGCAGGCTGTTACAGGTCCAGATCGTCGGCGTCGGGTTGGTTTCCAGGGTCTGATTCAGCCAGATTTTGCTGAGCTGCCGGAAGCGGCTGTTCTCCTCACGGGAGTGTTTCAGTACATCGCCGGCCTCATCAAAAAGGAGGATGCAGTCGCGCCGATGTTTCAACAGGGCTTGCGCCAGCCGGTACGCTGCCAGCCGATCTTCGGCATCGTGCGGGGTTGTGCGCTCTTTGTTGGCGCTCACTTGGTACAGTATCAGGCCCGCTGCTTGGGCGATGGTATGCGCCAACTGAGTTTTGCCGGTCCCCGGATCGCCATGCAGGAGAATATTGACCCCGCCTTCCGCCCGCGCCGCCGCGTGCCGGACCAGGCGCGTCAACACGTTGAACTCCTGGCGTATATGCGCGTAATCGGCGGGGCGCAATTCCGGGGGGGATGCCGGACGCAGGCATTCACGAAACAGGCTATCCCGATCCGCAACCGGGTCCAACAAGATCCACACGAGTTGCGGCATCGGGATAAGCCAGTTACGGATCATGGGGCTATGCGTGTCTTGTTCAAATTCCACCAAGCCGCTGGTCCGTAGCACGCTGTCATCACAGAAAGCGTGCTGTAAATCCTCCAGACTCAGATTCAGAATGTCGGCCAGCAACTCGCGGACTTCGTAGCGATTGGTCTCGCCCAGTAAATCCATGCCTCTACCCAGCAGTGGATCGCCTTTCAGCATCGCGGTAAACAGCACAATCTCCTGCTCAACCGTGGTGAGGCCCAGCTCCCGACCCAGGGCTGCCAGGTGGTTGAAGGGCCGAACGGTGCGGTCTATCGGAGGTTGCTGCGCCCAGCGCGCCAATTCCCGATCCAGGGCGACGATCAGTTCGGCGGTATCCGTCGGCAACGGCTCCGCTTCGGCGATCAGGCCCAGGGTGGCCAGAAGCCGCCGCTGTCTGCTGAGCGTGAGTTCCAACACTTCATCAAGGGTCCGGCGGGTGCGGCCACACTGGAAGGCGCGTAACAGCCAGGTCTTGCGCAGGTGGAGATAGCTGGGGGTAAACGATTGATCTTGGTGAGCCTGAGATCGCATCATTTCGGTCATCTCCCGTTGTTCCTGAAGCTGCATTTCTATCTCAAGGTCTTTTGCAAGTTGTGGATGCATAACACTCCTGAACGGCGGGTCAGCCTTTGTGGATAGCGGTTTAATGAATCGCACGGGTGAATGCGACCGTGGCAATTCGTCAGGGTTACTAACAGTCAGCACGGTCGATGTGCAATCACGATGACGCTTCTATACATAACCACAGAGTTCAGACGAGATGCGTCGGTAGCCATCCTGGCCAGCGCATTGAGGTCATAGATTCCCGGCGAAGGGCTGAAGATGGTTCCCTTGCGGCGTGGAAACCACGGCGACCGGCCACCCGCAAGTGAAATTGAAAAACTCAAAATTTTCAATTAATTGTTGAGCTAACGTGCATAAAACCGGCTGATGCGACACAACAACCACCGTTTCTCCTTGCAGATGGGACAGCCAATCTTCTGGCAATTCTGCAAAATCGCCCAGCCAATGTATTTGATGTAACTCGGCACCAATCAGGCTTTCTTTCAGGATCGTTGCAGTTTCCACACAGCGGGTAACTGGTGAATGATAAATAGTAATTTTTTTATCTTTAAAAACCGCTGACGCCTTTTTAACCCGGTCAATACCTTCTTCACTCAGTTGACCTGCGCCAATTTGATAATATCCATGTCTCATTAACCATAGTTGTTGATTTTTTATGAAGTTCTGCGGTTTCTTCTTTTTTTCAATGCTTACGCCTAATTTTGAAAAATAATCTTTAAAAATATCAGAAATTTCCAGGAATTCGTCAAAATAAAATATAATCTTTTCCGTATTACTGACACGACACAATAATTCAAACAGCTTTTTCAGGCTGTTTTCAAATTCCTGCTGATGTGTAGTATGAACCTGAGTGTGAAAGATTAATTTGCCGCTATCGTTTTCTTTAACCGATAGCCCAAGTTTGCCAACATTCATGGTCAATTTACTCATGGCGCGGGTTCTCCATCGTCGATCATTAGCGAAGCTGCTATTTGTACAGGAGGGTTCGGACGAGATGCGTCGGAGATTGATGGCT
>JAUPTV010000224.1 GCA_030917925.1 Pseudomonadota bacterium | reverse complement strand
GACGCTCTTCCGATCTAGCGCGCCCGCCAGGAAGGCGCTTTGTCAATGAGCCTGATTCATGTTGAACAAGGTTTGCAGGCTCTGCCCAGCCATCCGGGTTTATTAAATCTCAAGCAGGGTATTCTCAAGCAGCAAACTGATATCCAGCAACAGGAAGAAGCCGCCCGTCGTCAGGCCGAGGCCACAGAACGAGCAAAAGCCGAAGCCGAACAGCGCCAGCGCAAGGCCGACGAATTACTAACGCGAGCGCTGGACAATCAGCGTAATCGCGCTTATGAAACCAGTCTCCTGCACATCGAACAGGGCTTGCAACAGACTCCCGACCATCGCCGCCTGCTGGCGCTGCGCGAAGAAGTTCGCAAACAATTGCGCGAGGCCAAAGCGCCGCCGCCGACCATCACCCCACCCGCTGACGATACGGCCAAAATCGCCAGGCAACTCCGGGAATGCGCCGCCCACCTGCAAGCCAACCGGCTCACTTCGGGCAAGGGTGGCAATGCTGTTGACTGTTACAACGAAGTACTCAAGCGGGATCGCGGCAATGCCGAAGCGCAGGCCGGTCTGGATGACGTCGCCAACCGTTACGCCGAACTGACGTCCACCGCTTTGCAACGTAATGACCTTAAATCAGCACGCCCGTCGCTGGCGCGAATCGAAAAACTCAATCGGTCCCATCCGCAACTGTCCCGGTTGCGCGAACAACTGGCGCTGGCGGAAACCCCTAGGCTAACACCTGCGCCAACGCCCAAACCGGAACCCCAGATACGTCCCGAACCCGCAACCACGGCTCCCGAAATCCAACCGCCAGATCCGCCGCCGATCAATCTGGTTTCGATTCCGCAACCCGCCGAACAACGACTGACGACTCCCGAAACCCGGATTGTCGCCAAGGATCCGCATCTCCAGATTTCCAAAACGAAAGCCAATGACGATGTGAGCCTGCAAATCACCACATCGCCGCAGGGCATCCTCGACGACGCCAGCCGCGCCGAGGCCAAGAAACAGATTCCCGCCAGTACGCCCGCTCAGTTATTCGTCCGTGCTGACGTGGAAGACGCCGAAATCTGGATCAACAACCGCAAGGTCGGCACGACGCCCATGCAGATTGAAATGCGCCCTGGTTCCTACCGCGTTCGCGTCCGCCAGGAGGGCCACACCGACTGGAATGGCAAGGTCGATCTCGCGCCGGGCGATGAAAGCACCATTACGGCGGTGCTGCCCCGGAAACTGGCAACCGCCAGCGCCGCTGCACGAGACCGCCAGCCTGTGGAACCCGTTCCGCCCCTTCCCTCTCGCAAAGAGGAAGAGGAAGAAAAACCAGCGCCACCGCTAGCCCCTGAGATTCAGACAGCTAAAGCCAGCGGTCAAGCCGCTAACTGCCTCAGCGGCAATTGCGAGAACGGACGGGGAACTTACCGGTACCCGGACGGCAGTGAATATTCCGGCGACTTCCGTAGCGCCAAAATGCACGGTCAGGGCACTTATGTTTACGCGGGACGTGGCGAGAAATATGTCGGCGAATGGCGCAACGGGGTCATCAATGGCCGGGGGACTTATTACTATCGCAGCGGCAACCGTTATGACGGCGAATGGCGCAATGGCCGCAAACAGGGACAGGGGACTTATCTATACGCTGCACGCGGCGACAAATACGTCGGTGATTTCGCCAACGACCAGCCCAATGGCCAGGGGGTTTATTACTACAGCAATGGCGACCGCTATGAAGGCGAATGGCGCAGTGGCCGCAAACATGGCCAGGGCGTCCTCTACGAAAATGGTCGGAAGATCGTTGGCGAATGGCAAAACGATCAGAAGGCCCGGGTCCAGCTTGAGCAATAGCAGACCGGCGGGTCGGGAATCTGATTAAAGCCCGACCCGCCGGTTCAGGAGTGAGGGAATATCTAACGCTGCCGCAGGGGATAAGCTAAACCCCGTGGTGCTTTCAACCAGCGATACAACGCAAAATCGGCGTTGTTCTCTTCCAGACAGCGGACAGAATGCAGCAGCGTGCCCCGGATCGGTGCATCGCCGCCATAACCGCCGCAGTAACTGCCGCCACTCGCGCTCACGCACGAGGCCGACCCGCGATACGGACAATGATATTTATCGACGGGCATCAATCCCTCGTTGCCATAACGTCTGGTCTTCACCGGACGGGCGATATCGTTTTTCATTTGTTCATTTCCTCGCTTCGGTGGTCAGTGGCGTTGCCGCCCCTCCCCGCGCTAGGCCGGATCGGCGCATTTTTATTTTTACAAATTAGAGATTTATCCTCTAAATGCCCGGCCATCTTATATTAAAACCTGCCACCGGGGAGTAAATAGGGAGTTTCTCGCACCGAATCAGGGTTTTTCCTGATCTCTTCTCTCCTGAAAAGGCCCATGATTCCCTGGAAATTATTCCTGATTCTGGTTGAACTTTGAGTCATGAGCCTGTAATTTTGACAATATCGCCCTGCCGTTCCCAAACCCGTTCTCTGACTGGAGGTTGCTTCATAATGTTGTTCCATCCCACCTGCCCAGATACTTCTGATATTGAATCTTATGATGCCGAGTCCTGTTCGCTAACTGATCCCTCCAGACGCACGTTTCTCACCGGAATTGGGGCGCTGCTCGCGGCTACCGCTTTCAGCAGCGTTCCCTCATTCAGTGAAGCGGCGCAACTCAATCGCAAACCCCCGGATCATTCACTGATCAGGGATTTCCGCACGGCGCGCCCTGCCCCTCGAGTTAATCCATTGACAGTCAATATTGAGAGCCATATCAAAAGCTTGCGCCAAACTGGCCAAGTGGCTGCCAACGAACAAACCGCTTGGCTGGTGTACGACTTCACGACTCGGCAATATCTCACGGCAATCAACGCCAACCGCCCCTATCAAAGCGCCAGCATGGTCAAGCCCTTCATTGCACTGGCGTTCTTCCACAAGGTTCGCGAGGGCCAGTTGCCCTATACCTCGTTCCAGCGCAACCGGATGGAAGCGATGATCCAGCGCAGCGACAACAGCGCCACCAATTATTTCATTGCGCTATTGAACCGAACCAGCCGCCGTTCCGGACCTGCCGAAGCGGAGCGGACACTAAAACAGCGCCATCCCGGCATCTTCCGCAATACCCGAATCGTTGAGCACATCCCCAGTGGCGGCCGCACCTATCGCAACAAAGCCTCCGCCCTCGACTATCACCGTTTCCTGCACGCGCTCTGGTATGACCAGCTCCCCTACTCGGCTGAATTGAAGCGACTGATGCATCTGCCCAATCGTGACCGCGTCTACTCCGGGGCGCGGGGCGTCGCACGGCAAACCCAGGTCATCGACAAAACCGGCACAACCGCGCAACTGTGTGGCGACATGGGCATCCTGATCGCCCAGGGCCGCAATGGCCGTCGCTATCCCTACACGTTTGTCGGCATCATCGAAAAGGCCCGGTCGGCGGGTAACTATGGAGCCTGGAAAGATGCGCGGGGCAACGTCATCCGGCAAGTATCCAGTATGGCCTACGCCCATTTGCAACGAATGCATAACCTGGTGTAATCACACCCCATGTTTCAAATTGAAACATTGAAACGTCAAATTATTTCAATTTGAAAAGCAGCCACGTTGATTGCTTCACGGTCGCCGGCTCTCCCCGCCTCTGAAATTCCCCTGTATTGAACCACTCAGCGCCCGATCCTCCTTGAGTCCTGCTCAAAGTAGACCGGGCGTCGCTTGCTCTAAAAGTTGGCGCATTTATTGCTTAATCTTACGAAATTCAGCTCACCTATTTTCAAAAATGCGATAGCGCCACGCTCTCTATGACTAATTATCTTTTCTATGAACCATTTTAGTTACATTCGATCCTGGTGACCCGAAAAACCAGTGACCCGAAATCAGCTCACGCTCAGGAATAACCAATACATCTTGTCTTGCTATATGCCCTTCTTCACATCCACACTGAGATATTGCTCCATGAAGCTACGTTTCCTGCTCGGTCCAGTCCTGTTCTGCGCATTTACCCTGACGGCCGCCGCTGAACCCCTGCTGATTCGCTTTGCCCATGTCGTCGCCGAACCGACGCCCAAAGGCTTTGGCGCGCAGCGCTTCAAGCAACTGGCCGAAGAAAAACTGGCCGGTCGGGTAAACATTGAGGTATTCCCCAGCGCCAAACTCTACGACGATAATGAAGTCTTCAGCGCGCTGATTAACAACGACGTGCAACTCGCTGCGCCATCCCTGTCCAAGTTCAGCATCATTACCAAGGCGCTGCAAATCTACGATCTGCCCTTCCTGTTCAACGACCACGCCGCTGTTGAACGCTTTCAAGACAGCGAGGCGGGCCAAAATTTGTTGCGCTCACTGGATAGCAAGGGCATCAAGGGTCTGGGTTACTGGCCTAATGGTATGCGGGTGATCTCCGCCAACCGGCCGCTACGCACGCCAGCAGACCTGCAGAAATTGGCGATCCGCATTGAACCGTCCAAAGTCATTCAGGCGCAGTACCAGCGACTCGGTGCCATCCCGATCAAACTGTCGTTTGCGGATGTCCGGGATGCCTTGCGTCGTGAACTGGTCGAGGGTCAGGAAAATGCCTGGAGCAATATCTATTCCCAGCAATTCCAGACCCTGCAAACCTATGTGACCGAAACTCACCACAGCTTCCTCGGATACATGGTCATTACCAATCAAGCCTTCTGGGAAAAGCTGCCCGCCGACATTCGCAGCGAACTGGAAATGATCCTCGCCCAGGTGACTACCGAGGTCAAAGCGAAAGCGCTTGAGCAGGCGGAACGCGACCGGCAAGCGGTCATCAATCAGGACAATGTTAAACTGATCATCCCCACCGATCAGGAACGGGAAATCTGGCGGCAAGCGATGACCCCGGTCTGGGCACAATTTGCCTCACAGATCGACCCCAAGATGATTGCTGCGGCCCAAGCGGCTAATCAGCCCACCACTCCATAGCACCGACGATAAAAATCATGCCCCACAACAAAGCCATCGCTATGCACCCAGACTTTGATCGCCTGCCCATCCGCCGCCATACGGACAGCCTGAAATGGCATCGTTACGGCGACGCACTACCCCTGTGGGTCGCGGACATGGACTTCCCCGCGCCCGAGCCGGTATTGGCTGCGCTCCATGAGCGTGTCGCCCAGGGCGTCTTTGGCTACGGTGCCCCGCCCGATAAACTCTCTGAGGTGTTATGCGCCCGCATGGCTGACCGCTATCGCTGGGCAGTGGTGCCGGAACAGATTGTCTATCTGCCGGGACTGGTCTGTGGCCTGAATATCGCTTGCCGGGCGGTCGGCGAACCCGGCGATGAAGTCCTCGTACAAACACCGGTCTATCCCCCCTTCCTGTCGGCCCCCGAGCACCAGGAACGGCGACTGGTTACCGCGGAACTGTCTACCGAACTATACGACGGGCGGCTTTACTACACCTTCGACGATGACGCCTTCGCGGCGGCGATGAGTCCACGCACCCGGCTGTTCATTCTCTGCAACCCGCATAACCCGATTGGCCGCGTGTTCACGGTCAACGAACTGACCCGGCTGGCCGCGCACTGCGAACGCCATGACCTCACGATCTGCTCAGACGAGATTCATTGTGACCTGCTCTTGGACGGGCGGCAGCATACCCCGCTGGCGGCTCTGAATCCGGACATCGCCTGGCGCTGTATTACCCTGATGGCCCCCAGCAAAACTTTCAATATTCCCGGTTTGGGCGCGAGTTTCGCCATTATTCAGAACCCGCAACTGCGGCGACGCTTCAAACAGGCGCTGCGTGGCATCGTCCCGGATGTCAACGTACTGGGACTGACGGCGGCGCTGGCGGCTTATCAACACGGCGACGAGTGGCTACAGTCCTTGTTGCGGTATCTGACCGCCAACCGGGATTATGTAGTGAATTTCGCCCTCCAGCATCTGCCCGGCGTTCGCGTCACCGTCCCGGAAGCGACCTATCTGGCCTGGCTGGACTGCTGGGGCACGGCTATTCCCGGCAATCCGCATGAGTTCTTTTTGCAAAACGCGGGTGTGGCGTTGAATGACGGTGCCGCTTTCGGACCGGGCGGCGAGCAGTGCGTCCGCTTGAATTTTGGTTGCCCACAAGCACTGCTGGCGGAAGCGCTGGAATGTATGCAGGGCGCAATGGCCGACTTGCCCCTACCGGCATTTGAAGAAGAGGACGCATGGCCGCAGTCATTGAACTGAGCGCTGTCAGCAAGATTTTTCATCAGGGCCGACCCAATGAATGTCAGGCACTGCGCGAGATCAGTCTGACGCTGGAATGCCGGGGCGTGACCGTCTTCAAGGGACCCAGTGGCTCCGGCAAGACCACGCTGCTGACGCTGATCGGTGCGCTGGCCCGCCCCACCAGCGGGCGGATCACGCTCGATGGCCGCCTGATATCGAACCTGCCGGAACGGTTTTTGACCGAGGTGCGGCGCCACACCTTCGGCTTTGTATTCCAGCAGTTCAATCTGATTCGTGGATTGACCGCGCTGGATAACGTGATGTTGCCGGCCTACCCGCTGGGCCGACCGCATGAAGAACTGGTCAGTGCGGCGCAAGTCTTGCTGGAACGCTTTGGTCTGGCTGAAAAAGCCGCCAGTCAGGTGGAATGGCTGTCGGGCGGCGAGGCGCAACGCACCGCACTGGCTCGCGCCCTGATTAACAGCCCAACCATGATTATTGCCGATGAGCCGACCGCGCATCTGGACAGCGCCCGGTCCCGGGAAGTCCTGGCGCTGCTGGCCGAACTGGCGGCGCAGGATCAGGCGGTGTTCATCAGCAGCCACGATCCGCTGGTGTTCGAGGCGATCCCGGTGAATCGGGTCATCGAGTTGCAGGATGGGCGCGTCGTAGCCGACTCCTCATGCTGATTACCCCCGCTATCGTCGCCCTGCAACTGATCGCGCTCAGCGTTAGCGGTGCGGTATTACTGGCCGGCGGCTTTGCCTGGCGAATTCTGCGCTGCTGGGATATTCACAGCGGCAGTGAATTGCAAATCCGGCTGGAGCGGCAGACCTATCTGATTTCCACCCTGCTCGGTTTCGCCCTGGGTGCTGAATTGCTGTCGCTGCTGCTTTTCGTCCACACCACGGAAAACTTGTCCAGCCAATTCGTCGGCGCGATGTGCGCGACCGGCGTTCTCAATATCAACGCTTTCGGTTTCCCCACGCTGCTGCTGAAAATCACGGTGATTTTCCTGGCGACCCTGTGGCTGTGGCTGAACCGGGTAGATAACCAGGGCTACGACTACCCACTGGTGCGGGTGAAATACGGACTGCTGCTGGCGATTGCGCCGCTGACCGTGCTGGAAGGCGTCATGCAAACCAGCTTCTTTCTGGGGCTGGAACCGGAAGTCATCACCTCCTGTTGCGGTTCACTGTTCAGTGCAGAAGGTCGAGGCGTCGCTGCAGAACTGGCGGCATGGTCGGTGAAACCGGCACTGGCGCTGTTTTACGGCGCGGCAGTGGGTTTGCTAATCACCGGGTTGGCGTTCCGGCGCTGGCCGGGACTGGGACCGTTATTCGCCGTTGGCAACATCCTGAGCTTCGGCGTCGCCATCGTCGGCATCATCACCTTTCTGTCGCCCTATATATATGAAAATCCCCATCATCACTGCCCGTTCTGCCTGTTAAAGCCGGGCTATGATTATGTCGGCTATGCGTTGTATATCCCGCTATTTACTGCGACCGCCGCCGGATTAAGCGCCGGCCTTCTGACTCCGTTCCGCGATATTCCCAGTCTGCGTGAGACGATTCACCGCGAGGCGCGGCGGTTGACCGACTGGGCGCTGGCAGGTTTTGGATTATTTTATGCGCTGGCCACCTGGCTCATCTGGCAATCGCCGCTCATTTTGTCAGGTTCTGTTGGTTTTTAGACAGCCTCTAAGGACGCTGCAATGTGGGAACGAGAGCCGGAACGGGTATTAGTGACGAATCCGCCACCGACGCCACACCCCTTTCTCGATTTCCACCAGCAAAAATACTGCAATACCCGCCAGTAGGAGTCCTGCCCAGTGCAGGGCGGTGATCGGCGCACTCCCCATTAACTGTTGCAGCGGCGGCCAATAAGTAAACGCCAGTTGCAAGACCAGCAGAACGGCGATAGTGATGAGCACCGGACGACTGCCCAACAGCCCCTCACGCGACAGCGACGATTGATAGAGATAGCGACTGTTGAACAGATAGCAGATTTCACCCATCACCAGCGCATTCACCGCCATGGTGCGCGCTGCTTCCAGCGTAACGCCCTGGCTGGTTTCCCACAGGAACAGTCCCAGTGGCGCGATGACCAGCAACACCGATACAAAACCAATTCGCCAGAACATGAAGCCCGTTAATAACGGTTCAGCCGGATGGCGCGGCGGGCGACGCATGACCTGCGGTTCCGTCGGTTCAAACGCCAGCGCCAGGGCCAGCGTGACCGCAGTGACCATGTTGACCCACAAAATCTGCACCGGGGTCATCGGCAGGGTGAAGCCGAGTACAATGGCGGTAATGATCACCAGTGCCTGCGCGCCATTGGTGGGCAGGATGAACAGGAGCGCCTTCCGCAGGTTGTCATACACCGTGCGGCCCTCTTCCACGGCATGGGCAATGGACGCGAAATTGTCATCCGCCAGCACCATTTCCGCGGCTTCCTTGGCGGCTTCGGTGCCTTTCATCCCCATCGCCACCCCGACATCTGCGCGTTTCAGCGCCGGTGCGTCGTTGACTCCATCACCGGTCATCGCCACCACCTGGCCCTCCTGTTGCAGCGCCGTCACCAGTCGCAACTTGTGTTCCGGGCTGGCGCGGGCATAGACATCCGTGTCCAGCACCACCGCCCGCAACGCGGCCTCATCCAGTCGCTCCAGTTCCGGGCCGGTCAACACCGTCCGCCCATCGCCAATGCCGATCTGCGTCGCAATGGCGCGGGCGGTGATGCCGTGATCGCCAGTGATCATTTTGACGCGGATACCCGCCGCACAAGCTTTACCCACCGCCTCAATCGCTTCCTCACGCGGCGGGTCGCTGATACCCAGTAGTCCCAGCAGGGTCAGGCCGGCTTCAACATCGGCAAAGTTCAGTTCGGACTGGGTTTTCGGGACGGGACGGTATGCCACTGCCAGCACCCGTTGCCCCAGCGCGGCCAGTGTCTCAATCTGTTCGCGCCAGTATTCGGGACGCAGCCGTTGCCTGTCGTCGCGATGCTGCTCATCCGCGCACATCCCCAGCACCTGCTCCGGAGCGCCCTTGACATGAATAATATGGTCGCCATGGTGATCATGATGCAGCGTGGCCATGAAGCGATGTTCCGATTCAAACGGAATACTGTCCAGTCGCTGGAACCGTGCGGATTCATCGGCTAGGTCGAGGCCCGCCTTGCAGGCTAAAGTTAACAAAGCGCCTTCGGTGGGATCGCCATTCATCTGCCATTCGCCGTCGGTTTCGGTGAGCGTCGCGTCATTGCACAGGTGAATGGCGCGGGCGAGGGCTTGCAGGTCTGCCGCCGATTCGGGCGGGATCAGTTCACCGTCCATCTGGAATCCACCGACCGGCGCATAACCGACGCCGCTGACCTCAAAGGTTCGGTCAGCGGTCGCCACGCGCTGAACGGTCATTTCGTTGCGCGTCAGTGTGCCGGTCTTGTCCGAACAGATGACCGTGACGGCACCGAGGGTTTCCACCGCAGGCAGGCGGCGAATAATGGCGTTGCGCCGGGCCATGCGCTGGACGCCAATCGCCAGAATGATCGTCATAATCGCGGGCAACCCTTCCGGGATAGCGGCGACGGCCAGACCGACTGCCGCCATAAACATGGCTTCCGGAGCCTGGCCGCGCCAGACTATCCCCACCAGCATGGTCAATCCCGCAATGACGAGAATGGCGGCGCTCAACCAGCGCCCGAACTGTTCCATTTGCCGCAGCAACGGCGTGACCAGACTCTCAACCTGTTCCAGCAGCGTACTGATGCGGCCAATTTCGGTGGCGGCACCCGTCGCCACAACCACGCCAAGCCCCTGACCGTAGGCTACCAGCGTGCTCGAATACGCCATACAGGCCCGATCACCGATAGCCACTTCCGCCGTGACCGGGTTCACAGCTTTTTCGACCGCCTCGGCTTCACCCGTTAACACCGCCTCTTGAATCCGTAGGTTTTTAACCGCGACCAGCCGCAGATCAGCGGGCGCTTTATCGCCGGATTGCAGCAACACCCAGTCGCCGGGAACCAGTTCCTCAGCGAGAATTTCCCGGCGCTGGCCATTGCGCAGCACCATGGCGTGCAGCGAGAGCATCTTGCGGATCGCCGCCAGCGCCGATTCAGCCTTGCCTTCCTGCACGAAGCCGACGATGGCGTTGATCAGCACCACCCCGAGAATCACGCCGGTATCGACGACATGACCCAGTAATGCGGTGACGACCGCCGCCGCCAACAGCACATAAATTAGAATATTGTGAAACTGGAGCAGAAAGCGGATGACCGGTCCATGGCGTTTGGGGGGCGGGAGCCGATTAGGACCGTGCAGCTCCAGACGGCGGGCGACCTCGGTTTCGCTCAGACCACCAGGCGCGGTATCCAACTCCTGCAGAACCTGGTCAACCGGCAGCGTGTGCCAGGCACGAGAAGGTGTGGCGGTATTCATGTCGTCAAACTCCTTTAACTTCTTGATTGTAAAGTTGCAGAGTGTGCAAATACGCTCAATACCGAATCTTTGACCATGACGCAGTGCAAAAAAGCTCAGTGTCCCGCACACTCGGCCAACACCCATCAACTTCCGAATGAGCAGGTTCAGTAAAAAATAAATATATAAAAATTAATAATATAAAAGTTTTTTCCAGAATTCTTTTGCATTGCAATAAAACTGACATCTTGCCGACATATAAGAGTCGTTTAGTCATAGTAGAGTTAAGTTCAACGAAGCGATGATGGCTTTCGCTTTTTTAACCCTCATGCAAACATCAATTCTGGAGGTTTTCCATGCTCAAGCAGAAACTGGCCCTGGCCGTAGCCGCAACCCTGACGCTGGCCGGAACCGCCTACGCACAATCGGCTCGCGACTATATCAGCGTCGTCGGTTCGTCCACTGTCTACCCGTTCACCACGACCGTTGCGGAACAATTCGGCAAAGCCAACGCCAACTTCAAAACGCCCAAAGTGGAATCCACCGGCACCGGCGGCGGTTTCAAGCTGTTCTGCGGAGGGGTCGGCGTCCAGTATCCCGATGTAAGCAATGCGTCCCGCGCCATCAAGAAGTCCGAGATTGAAAGCTGCGCCAAGAACGGCGTCAAAGAGATTGTCGAAATTAACATCGGCTTTGACGGCATCGTGGTCGCCTCCTCCAAAAAAACCAAAGCCATGCCTTTAACCATCAAGGATATTTGGTTAGCACTGGCGAAAGAAGTCCCGGAACCGGGGACCGGCAAGCTGGTGACTAACCCGTTCAAGACCTGGCAGGACGTCAACCCGACCCTGCCTGCCCAAAAAATTGAAGTTCTCGGGCCACCGCCGACCTCCGGCACCCGCGATGCCTTCGTTGAACTGGTTATGGATGTCGGCTGCGAAGAATTCGAAGCCGTCAAAGCGCTGGACAAAAAACAGGCCAAAGGGGTCTGCCAGACGGTGCGGGAAGATGGCGTTTTCATCGAAGCGGGGGAAAATGACAATCTGATCGTGCAAAAGCTGGTAGCGAATCCCAATGCGCTCGGTATTTTCGGCTTCAGTTTCCTGGAAGAGAATCTGGACAAGATTCAAGGCGAGACCATCAACGGTGTCGTACCGAACTTTGAGAATATTGCCAGCGGCAAGTACCCGGTATCGCGGCCCCTGTTCATCTATGTCAAGAAGGCCCATGTCGGCGTGATTCCCGGCATTAAGGAATTCATCACCGAGTTCACCAGTGAAAAAGCCACCGGTAACGAAGGCTATTTGGCTAACAAGGGCTTAATCCCGTTGCCGGACGCCAAGCGCAAGCAGGTCGCGGCGGATGCCAAAAATCTGAAGACGATGACCCCCTAATCGGGCCACTTACCTAACGCCGCCAGTGTCCGAACCTGGGTTCGATTGCTGACGGCGTTTTAGCATCCCCGGTCATTGCTCATCATGGTTACCTCTCTTTTTTTGAGCCTGCTATTACTGAGCGTCGGCGCCTACTATCTGGGCCGGAAACGCGCTTTTACGGTGGCGAACGGTCACATTCGCAACCTGCATTCTCTGCCCAGTTTCTACGGTTCCTACACCGCACTGTGGTGTCTGCTACCCGCGTTGAGCATTTTTGCGCTCTGGGTGACGTTTCAACAAGGCTTCATCATCGATCTGGTCGTGGCCGGGATGCCGCCGGAACTGCGCAATTTGCCCCCGGATCAGTTGAACTTGGTGGTGAACGACCTGAAAAATCTGGTCAGCGGCAACTTCGTATCCAGTGCGCCAGACCCGGCCATGCTGGCCGCTGCCGATCACTATCGGCATCTGCGCACCCTCGGCCACACCGCGCTCTGGGTGACGGTTCTGAGTCTGGGGATCCTGGGCGTTGTCCATGCATGGCGAGCGATTTCGCCCAACCTGCGCGCCCGCAACCGGGTTGAACAAGTGGTCAACGTGTTTCTGATCGCCAGTTCAACGATTGCCATTTTTACCACGCTCGGCATCGTGTTATCCGTCGTCTTTGAGTCCATTATCTTTTTCCAGAAAGTGCCGATCAGTGAATTCCTGTTTGGTCTGCAATGGAGTCCACAAACCGCCCTGCGCGCCGATCAAACCGGTTCTTCGGGGGCCTTCGGTTCGGTACCGCTCTTCGCGGGAACCCTGCTGATCTCCGGTATCGCCATGGTGATCGCCGTGCCGATTGGCCTGATGTCTGCGCTCTTTCTGTCCGAGTACGCCACCCCGAAATTTCGCGCCGTGGCCAAACCCGCGCTGGAAGTGCTGGCGGGCATTCCCACCGTGGTTTACGGCTTTTTTGCTGCACTGACCGTGGCCCCGTTCATTCGCGAAATCGGTACGTCCATGGGTTTGCATGTGGCTTCGGAAAGCGCCCTGGCGGCGGGACTGGTCATGGGCATCATGATTATTCCCTTTGTGTCCTCGCTGTCTGACGACGTGATCAATGCCGTGCCGCAGTCCATGCGCGACGGCTCCTATGCCTTGGGCGCGACCAAATCGGAAACGATCAAGCGCGTGTTATTACCGGCGGCGTTGCCCGGCATTGTCGGCAGCATTCTGTTGGCGGTCTCGCGGGCGATTGGCGAAACCATGATCGTGGTCATGGCGGCGGGACTGTCGGCGAATCTGACCGCTAATCCCCTGGAAGCAGTAACGACCGTGACCGTGCAAATCGTCACTCTGTTAACCGGCGATCAGGAATTCGACAGCCCCAAGACCCTGGCAGCTTTCGCTCTTGGCCTGATGTTGTTTGTCGTGACGCTGATCCTTAATATCATCGCCCTGCAAGTGGTGCGTAAATACCGGGAGCAATATGAATAAAACCGCCTCCTCCAACCCGCTGCAACGCGACATCAAGACGATTGTCAACGCGGGGCTTGTGCGCCGCCATGCCGCCGAACGACGTTTTCGCTGGTACGGACTCATCGCGGTAACTCTGGGACTGGCCTTCGTTGTATTGATGTTCGGCAACATCATCAGCAAGGGCTATCCGGCGTTTTGGCAAACCTATATTCAGGTGCCTATCCAGTTCGATCCCGCTGTGATTGATCCCGAGGGGAAACGTGATTCGCAAGCCTTGCAAAGCGCCGACTACGCCGCCCTGGTGCGCACCGGGATGCGCCGCATGTTTCCCGCAGTCGAGGGGCGTATGGAACTGCGGGCGCTCTATGGCCTGGTCAGTTCGGCTGGGGCGCTGGATCTGCAAAAACGGGTGCTCCAGAATCCGGACCTGATCGGCACCGAACAGACGATCTGGCTACTGGCCAGCGCCAATGTTGATACGCTGATCAAGGGCAACATTGACCGGTCGCTCGACGAGACGCTGCGCCCGATCAAGGACGATCAAATCGGCTGGGTTGATCGCTTGCAGTCTGCTGGCCAGATCGAAAAACAGTTCAACACGATTCTCTTTAACAGTGGCGATTCCCGCGAACCGGAGCAGGCCGGTATTCGGGGCGCACTGATGGGTTCGTTCTATACTCTGCTGGTGACTTTTCTGTTGTCGTTCCCAATTGGCGTGGCGACCGCCGTGTATCTGGAAGAATTTGCGCCAAAGAACCGCTGGACGGATTTGATCGAAGTCAACATCAATAACCTGGCGGCAGTCCCCTCCATCGTCTTCGGTTTACTGGGCCTGGCGGTGTTCATCAACTTCTTCGGTCTGCCGCGTTCTGCACCGCTCGTCGGTGGACTGGTCTTGAGTTTGATGACGCTACCCGTGATTATTATTGCCGGTCGCGCCGCCTTGACGTCGGTGCCGCCGTCGATTCGTGAAGCGGCGCTCGGCATTGGCGCCTCCAAATTGCAGATGGTCGGCCACCATGTCCTCCCACTGGCGATGCCGGGTATGTTGACCGGCTCGATCATCGGCATGGCCCGCGCTCTGGGCGAATCGGCTCCACTGCTGATGATCGGTATGGTGGCGTTCATTGTTGACGTGCCCAAGGGTTTGACCGATCCAGCCACAGTGCTGCCAGTGCAAATTTATCTCTGGTCTGACCTGCCGGAACGCGCCTTTGTCGAACGCACCTCGGCGGCTATTATGGTGTTGCTGGCGTTCATGATCGTCATGAATGGCTTGGCGATTATTCTGCGCAAGCGCTTCGAGCGCCGCTGGTAAAATCCCCTGAAATCCCCGAGGAATCTCGTACATGAGTACAACCATTATCGAAGTCAAGGCGAGCCTGGATCATAACCTGGCGAATCCTGAAACGCGGCAAAGCGCGTTATCCAGCGCCCAGATTACTGACTATGATCACCGACAGACTGTCGGAAAAATAACTGTCGATAATCCCAAAATGATTTGTCGAAACGTCAATGTTTATTACGCCGAAAAACAGGCGATCAAGCACGTCAGCCTTGATATTGGCGCTAATGAAGTCATCGCTTTTATTGGCCCTTCCGGTTGTGGTAAATCTACCGTTTTGCGTTGTCTGAACCGAATGAATGACACCATTCCTATTTGCCGGGTTACTGGCGAAATCCGACTGGAAAGTGAGGATATTTACGACAAAAAAATTGATGTAGTGCAATTGCGGGCGCGGGTCGGTATGGTGTTCCAAAAGCCTAATCCCTTTCCTAAATCGATCTATGAAAATGTCGCTTACGGGCCGCGCATTCATGGTATGGTGAATGGCAAAGCGGAGATGGATGAGCTAGTGCGCGCTAGTCTGGAGCGAGCTGGTCTCCTCAAGGAAGTCGATAAGCGTATGAATGAACCCGGTACCAGCTTGTCGGGCGGCCAGCAGCAACGACTGTGCATTGCCCGGGCGATTGCTGTAAACCCCGAAGTCATCCTCATGGACGAACCCTGTTCAGCACTCGATCCCATTGCCACGGCTAAAATTGAAGAACTGATTGACGAATTGCGGGAAAATTACACTATTGTGATCGTCACTCACTCCATGCAGCAGGCGGCGCGGGTTTCCCAGCGCACGGCCTATTTCCACTTGGGTGATTTGATTGAGATTGGTGAAACCGATCAAATTTTTACCAATCCCCGGCACAAGTTGACGGAAGATTATATTACTGGCCGCTTTGGCTGATTTCGCCCCTACCGCCCCCATTGGAGTATCTGTTTATGGCTATCAGTCACGACGCCCATACGGTTAAACAGTTCGATATACAGCTTACCAACCTGCGCAATCAGGTGCAGGAAATGGGTGGACTGGTCGAAGATCAGATTCAGAACGCCATCAAGGCGCTGGATAATGAAGATATCACTGCCGCCCGCGAGGTTATCGCTCGCGACCAGATCATCAACGGGATGCAGGTCAAAGTGGATGAAGATAGCGTTAGCATGATTGCTCTCCGTCAACCACTAGGCAGTGATCTGCGACTGATTATGTCGCTGTCCAAGATCGTTACTGATCTGGAAAGGATCGGTGACGAGGCGGAAAAAATCGCCCGGATGACCGTCAAAACCTATGATGGCGCGGGCAGTCCACCGAATGCCAAACTACTGCGTGATGTGCAGCCCATGTCCAAACTGGCAGCTAATATGCTGCACAACTGCCTTGATGCACTGGCGCGACTGGATGTGGAAAAAGCGGTTGAGGTTGCTCAGGGTGATGATGAACTGGATCAGGAATTTCAATCGGCGTTGCGGCGTCTCATCACTTACATGATGGAAGACCCACGCACCATCGGCCACGCGATTAGCGTCATCTTCATCATTAAAGCCTTGGAACGCATTGGCGATCATTCCAAAAACATTGCTGAATACATTATCTATCTGGTGAAAGGCAAGGACGTTCGGCATGTTAAAATGGATGTACTGGTTCAGGATGCGCTGGCGGTAGAGTAATCAAGCGTTCAGGCAAAGGCTGGCGCTAAATCCCCCCCCCGGCCCCCCTTTTTCAAAGGGGGGAGGTCAATGTTTAAATTCCATGAGATTTCTAATGACTGAACTCACGACACCTTATTATCTGATTGATGAAAATAAGCTGGAAAAAAACCTGAAAATTATTGAACAGGTACGCGAGGCTTCAGGCGCGAAATCAGTCCTGGCGCTGAAGTGCTTTTCAACCTGGTGCGTCTTTGACCTGATGCGGAAATATTTGGATGGAACAACCAGCAGTTCGCTATTTGAAGCTCGGTTGGGCTATGAAAAATTTGGTAAGGAAGTTCATGCTTACAGCGTTGCTTTTTCTGAAAAAGAGGTTAAATCAGTCAAAAAATTTGCTGATAAAATTATTTTTAATTCAATTTCTCAATTCACAAATTATTACCAAAATGCTGGTTCCATGAAACTGGGGTTGCGCATCAATCCCGGCATCAGCTATTCGCATTTTGACCTTGCTGATCCCGCCAGAAAATATTCTAGGTTAGGTGTTTCTGACAAAAAGGAAATTATAAAAATCGCACCACTCCTCAGTGGTATCATGTTTCATTTTAACTGTGAAAATGATGATTTTGAAAATCTATCCAGTTCTATTGATTTGATCGGCGAAAATTATGGAACCCTTCTGGAAAATATGGAATGGGTTAGCTTTGGCGGTGGTCTTTTCTTCACCAAGGACGGCTATCCACTCGATCAATTCTGCAAAAAATTAAAAGCTTTTAGTGAAAAATTCGATATTCAGGTTTATCTGGAGCCAGGCGAAGCCGCGATTACCGGTTGCGCCGAGCTGGTTACGACCATTCTGGATATTGTCCATAACGACATCGATATCGCTATTGTCGATGCTTCTGTTGAAGCCCATACGCTGGATCATCTGATTTACCACACCAATCCAGGCATTGCCTTTCCGGAACCCGGATCTCATCCTATTATGATTGCTGGACGAACGTGTCTAGCTGGCGATGTCTTCGGCGAGTATCGACTGAAAACCCCATTAAAGATTGGCAGTGAAGTCCGCATTGCCGATGCTGCGGGATATACGATGGTGAAAAAGAACTGGTTTAACGGCATCGCCATGCCAGCGATTGTCGTGCGCCGACTGGATGGCGCAGTGGAAATAGTCCAAAAATTCGGCTATAAAGATTTCAAGCGCAGTCTTTCATAATTCAGAGGTTCCTTAATGAAAAGCAACGTATTGATCATTGGCGCTGGCGGCGTCGCCCATGTCGCTGCCCACAAAGCCGCTATGCATAATGATGTGCTGGGCGATATCTGTATTGCTTCAAGGACGCAGGAAAAGTGCGATCAGATTATTACTAGCGTTCATCGAAAAGGGCATCTCAAGGATTCTGCCAAAAGGCTCTATTCACGACAAATTGATGCGCTTGACATTCCCGCTACCGTGAAATTGATTAACGAAACGCAGTCGCAAATTGTGATCAATCTTGGTAATGCATTTATCAATATGTCGGTTCTGGAAGCCTGTCTGGAAACGGGCGCGGCTTATATCGACACCGCTATTCATGAAGAACCGGATAAAGTCTGTGAAACCCCGCCCTGGTATGCTAATTATGAATGGAAGCGTAAAGAGCGTTGTGCGGAGAAAGGATTGACCGCTATTCTCGGCGCAGGCTTTGATCCCGGTGTAGTGAATGCGTATTGCGCACTGGCTGTGAAGCGTTATTTCGACAAGATTGATACGATTGACATTCTCGATGTCAACGCGGGCAGTCATGGCAAATACTTTGCCACCAACTTTGATCCGGAAATTAATTTCCGCGAATTTATCAAGGTTTGGACCTGGATTGATCGCCAATGGCAGGAGTATCCAACGCATTCGGTTAAACGTATTTATAACTTCCCGGTTGCTGGCCCCTGCCCGATTTATTTGAACGGTCATGATGAATTGCATTCGCTGTCGAAAAATATCGACGCGAACAGCATTCGGTTCTGGATGGGCTTCGGCGATCATTACATCAACGTCTTCACCGTATTGCGCACCCTGGGCTTTCTGTCGCACCTGCCCGTCACGCTGACTACTGGTCAGGAAGTCGTGCCGCTCAAGGTCGTAAAAGCGTTGCTGCCTGACCCGCAAACGCTGGCACCCGGTTATACCGGCAAGACCTGTATTGGTAACTTCGTCAAAGGCTGGAAAGACGGGAAAGCGCGGGAAGTATTCATTTATCAGGTGTCGGATCATCACCAGTGCTTTGAAGAAGTCGAGTCGCAGGGTATTAGCTACACTGCTGGCGTTCCTCCCGTTGCCGCCGCTATGCTGGTTGCCCAGGGACTTTGGAACCCGAAGACCATGGTGAATGTTGAGGAACTGGACCCGGAACCGTTTATTGCCCTTCTCGATCAGATGGGCCTGCCGACGGATATTAAGGAAATCCAGCCCGGCAGCGCCGAATCGTTCGATGGTACGGTCAGGGCGCTGGAGACGGAACTCGCGGAATCGACGGCAACCGTCACGATCTCAGCGGCTAATCCAATGATCGCCCTGACGCCCAGGAAGTAGCAACGCCGACCGTTGAGCGCTCCCCCTTCTTTTTCAAGAAGGGGATTTTATATCTGATCAATCGCGGAAGCTTTCGATGTATCGTAATTATTATTCTCCTGATGAGTGGAAAAATATCCTGGAATTCTCTGCAAAGCAAGAGACGCCTTTTTTGGTCGTTCTATTGGATCGGGTTCAGGATAAATTTGCTACATTCCGCACGAATTTTCCCCAGGCAAAAATCTATTATGCCGTCAAGGCCAGTCCCGGCACAGAAATATTAGCTTTGCTGAGAGACCTTGGCTCGTATTTCGATATCGCTTCTATTTATGAACTGGATCAGGTGCTTGATCTGGGCATTTCCCCTGATCACGTCAGCTTCGGTAATACCATCAAGAAAGCCAAACACGTTCGTGAAGCTTACGAAAAAGGCGTCAGACTGTTCGCCAGCGACAGCGAAGCCGACATTCGCCATCTCGCTAAAGAAGCGCCTGGCTCGCGGATATTCTTTCGACTGTTGATGGACGCGGTTACCTCGGATTCCGATTGGCCACTATCACGGAAATTCGGTTGCCAGCCCCGGATGTTAGTTGAACTCGTCGCGTTGGCGGCTGATCTTGGGCTGGAACCTTATGGCATTTCATTTCACGTCGGTTCGCAGCAACGTGAAATCCCCGCCTGGGATGCCGCTATTGAGCAGGTAAAAGGCTTATTTGAGCAAATCGCCAAAAAGAACATTCATCTGCAAGCCATGAATATGGGGGGTGGTTTTCCTGCCGATTACCTGATTAAATCCAACCCGCTTTCCGTTTATGCGGAAGAAATTAATCGTTACCTTGGCTTGCACTTTGGCGATGCCATCCCGCAAATCTATCTGGAACCGGGGCGCGGCTTGACGGGTGATGCCGGCATATTGGTCAGTGAAGTCGTTCTGATTTCCAAAAAATCCCGGACTGATTTAAAACGCTGGATTTATACGGATGTGGGTATCTTTAATGGCCTGATGGAAACCATTGATGAATCGATCAAATACCCGATTTATACCGAAAAAACTGGTGAAATCGGGGATGTAATCCTGGCTGGCCCAACATGTGACAGCCTGGATATTATTTATGAGCATTTCAAGTATGAGCTTCCGCTATCGCTGGAAATTGGCGACCGGATTTACTGGCTGTCCACCGGCGCTTATACTGCTTCCTACAGTTCCGTTGAATTCAACGGATTTCCGCCTTTGAAGGTTTATTATTTGTAGAGCCTTTTGCAAAACTATTTGATTATTTGGGGGTTCTGGTGGAGCTAGGCGAAAATGATTAACACCCGTTAATTAAAGTTGAGAAAATTGCGAAAACTGTACCCTATACATTTCACTGTTTCAATTGAATCGTTAGTTTTTTGCAATTACCTCATATCAATAGCTTACGACCGGAGGAAAAACGTGGCGAGTTACAAGGGTGTTGAGGTCAAGGATGGTGTGCGGGCGTTGTTACCGCACATGCCATTGATCGAAGAATACCGGGAAACCCTGCAAACCCTGCAAGCCGTTTGGGACAACCTGAATCTGTTAGGGCAGATGTCAGGCACGACCGCTGAAATTGGCCAAATGCGCGAAGCCTTCTCCAATCTGACCGGTGAATTGCTCAACAACCTGGCCGAACGGACATTGGTGAAGCGTGCGCAGGAAATGAAGGCAAAGTCGCAAGTCGCCGTTGACATTCTGGTGCGTAATCTGTTCGAACGCACGGCTGATATTGGTTTTCTGAGCACCGACGATGTGATTCGCAGGGTCGCTGCTGGTGAGCCTTTCGCGCTCCAGCCACGTTTCCGTGAATATGTGCGCAAGTATTCGGTGTATGAGGATGTGGTGCTACTGGCTACCGATGGGCGCATTCTCGCCCGCCTGACGCCCAATGACCGCGTTACAGCGATCCACGATACTTGGGTGTACGAGGCGCTACAGACCTCAGCCGCCTATGTTGAAGCCTTTGGTCCCTCAGACCTCTTTCACGAACCTACCCCGTCGCTGATCTACGCTTACCGGGTGACTTCGGCTCACGGTGAGATTCTGGGCGTATTGGCGCTGTGCTTCCGCTTTGCCGATGAAGTTCAGCGCATTTTCCGCGACCTGGCACAGGTGGGTGGTTCCGGCGTTATCGCCCTGCTCGATACCCAAGGCCGGGTGATTGCCAGTAGCGATCCGTGGCAAGTGCCGGTTGGCGCGGAGTTGACGGTGGCTTCCAATCAATTGCAGCGCCTGCGTTTCGCCGGTCGCCATTACCTCGCCTTCGCTAGTGATACCCAAGGTTATCAAGGCTATATGGGGCCGAGTTGGCGGGGCTTGATGATGATTCCGGTCGATCAGGCTTTTGACATCCACGATCAGGAAACCATAAAGCACGATGTTGACCCTAGGCTACTGGCTTCAGTGATGGTCAGTGGTCGGGCCTTCCCGGAAAATTTGCAAGCGATTCCGCGTCAGGCCAACGCCATTCAGCGCAACTTGAGCCGAGCCGTGTGGAATGGTTCCGTGCGACAAAGTGCGTCTGCCGCCTCGATCAATGCCAATTTTTCCAAAATTCTGCTCTGGGAAATTAGCCGGGTCGGTATGAATATGCGTGAGGTGTTCACCCGCTCCATCGGCGATCTGCAAGCGACGGTGATGTCCTCGTTGCTGGCGGATAGCCAATTTTTTGCCGGGCTGGCGATTGACATCATGGATCGCAATCTTTACGAGCGAGCTAATGACTGTCGTTGGTGGGCACTGGATGTGACCATCCGCCGCTTGATGGGAAGTCACGATCTTAATCGCCGCAGAGACCTGGAACAGGTGATCCGCTACATCAATAGTCTGTATACGGTGTACGACAACATTTTGCTGTTCGACACAACAGGCAAGGTTGCAGCCGTCTCAAATGTAGCTTATAGCGTGCTCGTGGGGTCAACCTTGCGTGAACCGTGGATCGGTGAGTGCCTAGCGCTGCACAACAGCCAAAGCTACACCGTATCGCACTTCACCCCGACCCACCTTTACGCCTCGCGGCCCACTTATATCTACTTAGCCGCGGTGCGTTCATCGGACGATAGCCAAGTGGTCGGGGGCATCGCGATCTCCTTCGATAGTGCGCCGCAATTTTCCGCCATGCTTTACGATGCGTTGCCGCGTGAAGCCAGCGGTGAACCGGTAGCCGGTAGCTTTGCCGTCTTTGTCGATGCGACCGCCCATATCATCGCCTCCAGCAACAACGCCTATCGACCGGGTGAAGTCCTCCCGACGCTGCCGCCGGAACTCCTGGCCCCGCCACCGGAGGGTTGCTCCCGGTTGATTGCCATGAATGGCCAGGTCATGGCAGTCGGTGCCCGTCGTTCATCCGGATATCGCGAATACAAGGGGATCGAAGACGCCTATCGCAACGAAGTCACTGCGGTCGTCTTCATGCCGCTCGGCGCTTACAACCCAGAGGCCAGCGTTGGCAAGATTCATAACGATCTGTCCAGTCGGCGTTCCAATGTAGAAACGGGCGTTGCCACCTGTGAAATTGCCACGTTTCATCTCGGTAACCACTGGCTAGGTCTGCCGATCAGTGAGGTGATCGAAGCCATTGAATTAGCCGATACCGCCTGCTTGGCGAACGCGCCAAAAGCGGTGTACGGCGCGACCATCTACCGTGGTCGATCGTTGCCCATTTATAGCCTAGATGCTGCACTGGGCTTACCACAACCTACTGATTTCGGTGCCGATCGTCAGATAATTGTCGTGCGCGGAAAAGATACGGTTAACTTTGGAATTCTCGTCGATGCCTTGGGCGAGATTCTCGAAGTCCTCAGCGACGACATCGAGAACCTGTCCAATGTCTATGTTGGAGTGGCTTCGGTGCTGGCCTCAGTGGTGAAGACCTCGCCACGAGACAGTGACACGATGTTAATTTTGCTCTCGGTGGCCAGTATGAGTGAGCATCTGCGCGGCAGACAGATTGTGGCTACCTTGACCGGCTAAACAACCGGTAACCGCTTGGAAATTGACTGCATGAACAGCCCCGTTGGCGCTACCGGATGCGGTCGAGGCTATAGGCAGGCTGTACTTGGACGCGCTGATCCCCTCGATATTGTTTAGTAGAACAGCACTTTTTTATTACACAAGAGTCTTTTGCAATTACCTCTATGGATTACTCAGCATGATCCGCCAACAAGTCGCTTAAATCCCCACTGGTTTTTCGCAGGTTCTGGCTGAGAAAATAGGCGATTTTCAAAGCAATCGTCAGCGCCAATCGGGGATGATCTGCCGACAGTTGGACAAACTGGGCTTTATCGATAATCAACAACTGGCTATTTTGTCGAGCAACCGCCGTTGCGGAACGTGGCTGATGGTCAATCAGCGACATCTCGCCGTAGGTCCGACCGGGCCGCAAGGTGGCAATAACCTTGTTTTTCTTATAAATGTCGATCAAGCCTTTAATCACGATCCCCATCGAATCCCCGCGACTGCCTTCTTCAAATAAAGGTAGCCCCGCTTTAATTGAATATGGCTTAAAATAATTTCCCATTAACAGCATTTGCGGCCAGGTAAAATCCTTGGCCCACGAGGTGGTATCGAGCATTTCAGCGACTTTGAGCGCGGAATACTCCATACTGGTCAGGTTTAAAACATCTGGGTCAACGCCCATATTTTATCTCCCGTTGTCGAGTGTAGCGGTTGTCGCTTGGCCACAGGTTGGACATTCCGGCCAACGCCGCACTTTCATGGTCCGCCACTCCATGTGCGCCGCATCCAACAGGAGCAGGCGACCGTCCAGTGGTTCGCCGAGATGCGTCAAAACCTTGATCGCTTCCGTGGCCTGGATACTGCCAATAATGCCGACCACCGGCGCGAGAACCCCGGTTTGGGTGCAGGTTTCCGGGGGCCTATTGGCATCCCGGTACAGGCAGCGATAACAAGCGCCATCCCCCGTTGGCAGCCAGACCAGCACTTGTCCTTCCAGCCGAATCACCGCACCAGTAACCAGTGGCGTCCCGCTCTGAACACAGGCGGCATTGATCGCCAGGCGCGTCGTTAAATTATCGCAGGCATCAATCACCACGTCAGCCTGTTGCACCTGTTCCAGCAATTCTGTTTCGTCCAGCGCCTGGGGAATCGCAGCGACTTCAATCAGCGGATTCAGCGCTAATAAGGCTTCGCGGGCCGATTCCACTTTAGGCCGACCTATATCCGCAGTGCGATGAATAATCTGGCGTTGCAGGTTGGACAAATCCACCGTGTCGAAATCAACCAGAGTCAGCCTGCCGACCCCGGCAGCGGCCAGGTACATGGCCACTGGGGAACCCAGGCCACCCAGGCCAATGATCAGCGCATGGGACTGGCGCAACCGCTCCTGGCCCGCAATATCAAATTCCGGCAGCAGGATTTGTCGGCTGTAGCGCAATAGCTCGGAGTCAGTCATGGAGTTTCGACGTTTGAATAGGGGAGTGGGATGGTACCTGAATTTACCGGGCGCGATAAACCGCTACCACGCCGGCCGCTTGCTAAACCGGCGCAATCCACCTAATATGACTTTATGTAGTCACAAGCAGAGATCAAAGATTGATGAACACGCTACAAATCCGCGATGCCAAGGCGGTCTTTTCTGCGGTCATCGCTGCCGCGGAACAGGGTCGACCGACCCTAATCACCCGACATGGCCGACCTTCAGCAATGGTCGTGCCGGTGGAGGATGGTCGCCGACTCTATCCCGATCATTTACCGAGTTTCGCGGATTATTTGCTGTCGATGCCCGCAGCACCCGAATTGTCGATTGAACGCGACACCTCTTCTCTGCGGGAGGTTGACTGGTGAACGCTAACTCTCCCAGGGGCTATCTGCTGGATACGAATATCCTCTCAGCCTTCGCGCCCAATAAACCAGCGTTATCGCTAGAATTCACGGCGTGGTTACGGGCGCATTCTGATCGACTGTTTGTTCCCTGCATCGCGATTGCTGAACTGGATCAAGGTGTTAGCAAATTGCGTCGCGCCGGTAGCACTGTCCGCGCCGAGCAGTTGACTGACTGGCTGGAAGGTCTGATCAACCATTATGCCCAGCGGATTTTACCGCTGGATGCCGCATCTTCCCGACTGGCCGGGCGGTTGGCGGATCAGGCGATAGCTGCCGGCCAATATCCCGGCCTTGCCGACACGGTGATCGCGGCATTAGCCCAACAAGCCGGGTTGATTGTGTTGACGGGCAATATCCGACATTTCACGGCGCTGGGCGTCGAGTGTATTAATCCGTTTGAACAATTGCCTGATGTTTAAGGAATTCCCCCTTTGATCACCCTTCGTCAACTTTCCCTGCAACGCGGTGGCAAGCCGCTGTTTGATAACGTCGCCCTGACCGTGCATCCCGGCTGGAAAGTCGGCGTCATCGGCGCTAACGGCTGCGGCAAATCCAGCCTGTTTGCCCTGTTGCGTGATGAACTGCATCCCGACGCTGGTGATCTCGATCTGCCAGTGCGCTGGACTATTGCCCATGTCGCGCAGGAAACGCCCGCCCTGCCGACACCAGCGCTGGAATTTGTGCTGGATGGCGATGCCGAATTACGCCAGATCGAACACGATCTGCACATTGCTGAAGCGGCTCACGATGGCGTGCGTCAGGCGGAACTTCACGCCCGCTTTGACACGATTGGCGGCTACAGTGCCCGCGCCCGCGCTGGTAAGCTCATGGCGGGACTCGGATTCGCCCCGGAGCAACTGGAGCGGCCGGTGGCCGAATTCTCCGGCGGCTGGCGGGTGCGGCTGAATCTGGCCAAAGCGCTGATGTGCCGCTCCGATTTGCTGCTGCTGGATGAACCGACCAACCATCTTGATCTCGACGCGGTGCTGTGGCTGGAACAGTGGCTGCGCGCTTATCCCGGCACCTTGCTGCTCATCTCCCACGACCGCGATGTCCTCGACAGCGTGGTTGACCATATTGCCCATGTTGATCAGCAACGTATCACTCTCTACCCCGGCGGTTATGCCGATTTCGAGGCACAGCGCGCCGCCCGACTGGCCCTGCAACAGGCGGCGTATGACAAGCAGCAGCGGGAAATCGCCCATCTGGAAAGCTTCATCACCCGCTTCCGGGCCAAGGCCACCAAAGCCCGGCAAGCGCAGAGTCGAATCAAGGCGCTGGAACGGATGGAGCGCATCGCCGCCGCCCATGTCGATTCACCGTTTGACTTCCAGTTCGCCCCACCGGACCGGTTGCCCAATCCCCTGCTGATTGTGGAGAACGCCGCTGCCGGTTACGGGGATCGGCCGGTGCTGGAGCGACTCAAGTTGACCCTGAATCCCGGCAGTCGCCTGGGCCTGCTCGGGCGGAACGGGGCGGGCAAATCCACTTTGATCAAACTGTTGGCTGGGGTAGTGCCGCCCATGGCTGGACGGATTGAAACCGGCTTGGGACTGACCATCGGCTACTTTGCGCAACACCAGTTGGAACAGTTACGGCCCGACTGGAGTTCCCTGCGGCATTTGCAACAACTCGACGAGCGGGCCAGTGAGCAGGAACTGCGCAATTTCCTCGGCGGCTTTGATTTTGTCGGGGATCGGGCGCTGGAATCGGTCGCACCCTTCTCTGGTGGCGAAAAAGCCCGACTGGCATTGGCGCTGCTGGTTTGGCAACGACCTAACCTGTTGCTGCTGGACGAGCCGACCAATCATCTTGATCTCGACATGCGTCACGCCTTGACCTTGGCGTTGCAGGATTATCAGGGTGCATTGATCGTGGTTTCTCACGACCGGCATTTACTGCGCACCGTCACTGACGAATTTCTGCTGGTGGCCGACGGTCGGGCGCAACCGTTCGACGGTGATCTGGACGATTACCGCAACTGGCTTAATGAAGAACAGCGTACCCGTGATGCAACTTCGCGCAATGTGGGGAACGGTAACAGCGCGGTGGAACGCCGGGAGCAGAAACGGCAGGATGCGGAACGCCGCCAGCAATTGGCTATGCAACGCAAACCGCTGGATCAGCAAATCCGCAAGATTGAGAAGTTGATGGACACGCTGCATCAGGAGCAGAAAACGCTGGATGCCGCCCTTGCCGATTCAGCCAGTTACGACGACGCTAATAAGAACCAACTCAAGGAACGACTGCTACGCAAGGGGGAAGTAGATCGGGAACTGGCGGCGCTGGAAAGCGAGTGGCTGGAAATTCAGGAAGCGATTGAAGCGCTCACTATCGACTATGCTTAGAAGCAGATTATCCAATAATGAGCATACGCTATGGAACAGAAGCGCCACTCCCGCAAATCCCGCAAGACCCCGGATCATCTGGACGACTTTGATTCGCCGTGGAAGACCTTGCTGGAACGGTACTTCCCCGACTTTATCGCATGGTTCTTTCCACCCATTGCCGCCGAGATTGATTGGGAACGTGGCTATGTGTTCCTCGATAAGGAGTTGCAGAAGATCACCCGCCGCGCCAAGGAGAAGCGCCGTTATGCGGATAAACTGGTCAAAGTCTGGCGACGCAACGGCGAGGAAACCTGGGTGCTGGTGCATGTCGAAATTCAGGCCGGGTATGAAAGCGATTTTGCCGAGCGGATGTTTGTCTATTACTACCGGTTGTTTGATCGCTATCGGCTACCGCTGGCCAGTCTGGTCATTCTGGCCGATGACCGGCCGCAGTGGCGACCGAAAGAGTACGAGCGGAAGTTATGGGGTTGTGAGCTGGACCTAAAATTTCCGGTGGTCAAACTGCTGGACTATCAGGAGCGGTTGGCGGAACTGGAAACCGACCCGAATCCGTTTGCGCTGGCGACGGCGGCGCATTTGCTGGCGCAGGCGACGCAGAAGGATCCGCAACAGCGGCTCATGGGCAAACTGTCTCTGGCGAAACGGCTATACCAGCGCGGTTGGGTCAAGCAGGAAGTCCTCGATCTGTATGAGTTCATCGACTGGCTGTTGGACCTGCCCAAAGCCCTGGATCACGCTTTTCTCGATGAGATTTACGAACTGGAGGAGAGTACGAAAATGCGATATATCAGCAGTGCTGAAAGAATTGGAATGCAGCGAGGAATACAGCAAGGCATCGCCCTGATGGTACGGCAGCTACTACAGCGGCGTTTTGGTGCCCCACCGGCTTGGGTCGAAACCAAATTGCAGGAAGGAACGACCCCGCAATTGGAACAATGGTTCAATCAATTGCTGGATGCTGATAATCTTGAGTCCGTTTTCAAGGGATAGGCTCATGCGATATATCAGCAGTGCTGAACGAATTGGAATGCAGCGCGGACGCGAAGAAGGTT
>JAUPTV010000223.1 GCA_030917925.1 Pseudomonadota bacterium | reverse complement strand
GGGCAGGTGGGCGGCGGCCTGGATGAGAATGTCGTGGCCTTTGTAATAGGTCAGGCGGCCAATGGCCAGGATGCGGAATCGATTATCACCCCACAACGCTTCCGCTCGTTGCTGCGCTGCTGAATCCGGTTCAGGAATGCGGGCGGGGTTCAGGCCGAGGGGAATAATAGAGCAGCGCTCGCGCCAGGGGGCGAGGGCGGCACTGGCGTTCAGATAGGGCGGCGAGGTGGCGATAATGGCCTGACTGGCGGCGAGCAGGCGCTGTTCAAAGGGCCGGTACAGCCGATAGGCCAGCGCCAGCCGCCGGTCGATGGCCGAAGCGACGACATCGGCGTGCCAGTGAATCACCCAAGGCAACCGCCGGGCAGCGGGAACCAGCAGCGCCCAGAACGCCGAGGTGTTAGGCATGTGCAGGTGCAGCAGGTCCGGCTGGAATTCGCGGATGGCGCGCTGGAGCCAGATCGGAAAGGTCGGGCTAATCGGCGCGTACAGCAATCGCCCGTAGCAGGGTGCCCGGTAAATTCTGGGCAACCCGGCACTCCCCTCACCCACTGGTGGGAGATGGGTTGGGGGTGAAGGGGAGTCATGCACCAGTGCGGCAGCGGTCACACCCTGGCGATGCAGAGCAGGCAACAGGTCAGCGAGAAAATTTTCGATGCCGCCCGCGAAGGGAGGATAGAACTTACCGATATGGAGAACGCGCATGGGCCTTATTCCTTGACCCTGGACGCTTCGCTCCCCGGTTCCTGGGCAGGCGTGAGGGGACCCTGCGCTTCGAGCATAGCCAAGCGTTGCGCCAGGCGGCGAATCAGCCGCTCCTGTCGGGAACGCTCCAGATCCATGGTCAGAATTTTCACCAGTAACATGCTAAAGCCCAGCACAACTCCCAGAATCGGCGGGTAGCTGACCCCGACGTAGACGGCCAGATAATCGAAGAAACGGGGGAAAACGCCCAGGATGCCGATGGTGAGCGCCGCGCCGATCCACCAGATCGCGTAAGGGCCGTGTAAATGATCACGGCGGACCAGGAACAGGATAACTACCGCGATGGCGATACCGATGGCCATCGAGGTGATTTGATAGGTGATCATCATGGAATCAATCCTCATCGCGTGGCCGGTGGTGGTAGCCGACCCGAGCAATGCAGAGCAGGCTGGTTTGTAGCATATATTTTCCCACAACGCGCCAAGAGCGGAAGATTTTGGAAGCGCCGATAACACGAGGTTGCATCGACACCGGGACTTCGACGATCCGCAGACCCTGGCGGCGCAGGATCAGCAAGACGCCAACATCCTGGTAGTCGAACAAACTGGCAGCGGGGGAGGCCAGCACGGTCATCGCGGCATGATTGTAGGCGCGAAAGCCGGAGGTGATGTCTTCGAGTTCCAGATTTGTCAGCCAGCGGAAATAGCTCCAGGCAAAGCGCCGGGCGCGACTGGCCCGTTCCGGGAAAGCGCCAATGCTGACATCTGCCTGACCACTGGCCAGCGGTTCAAGCAGCGCGCTGATGTGGTTCGGTTCGTGCTGACCGTCGGCGTCGAGGGTGATCGCAGTCCGATAGCCTTCGCGCAGGGCGTAGCGCAGGCCGGTTTGCGTGGCTCCCCAGGCCCCGAGTTGAATGGTCAATGGCAGGACCGTGGCCCCGGCGGCGCGAGCGAGTTGCGCAGTGGCGTCGGTGCTGTAGTCGTCAATGACCACCACCGGACAGCGTTGTTGTGCGCGAACTTCAGCAACGATAGCGCCGACGGTGGCGGCTTCGTTATGGGCGGGAATCAGGACGACCGGATCGTTGAGGGCAGGCATGGCAGGACAGTGGCTGGAAACTGCTGTCCATCTTACCCGGCCAGCGCCTTGCGGTACACGGCTACGGTTTCATCAACACAGCGTTCCCAGGAAAAGCGGCGGCTTTGCTCCAATCCACGGTCGATGGCGGACGCTCGCCATGCCGAATCAGTCAGCAGCCGTTCCAGACCGGCAGTGATGGCATCTACATCTTCGGGATCAATGAGAATCGCAGCGTCGCCCGCGACTTCCGGCAGGGAAGAACGGTTGGCGGTCAGCACCGGGATGCCGCTGCGCATCGCTTCCAGCACCGGCAGGCCAAAGCCTTCGTAGAGCGAGGGGAAGGCAAATGCCCAGGCACCGGCGTAGAGCAGGGGCAGATCGTCCTGGGCGACGTAGCCCAGTCGCCGGATTTGCCCACTTTGTTCCAGCGGTGCCAGCCGTCTTTCCAGGTCTTCGGTCAGCCAGCCGCGCGCCCCGACGATGATCAGCGGGTGGCGCTGTCTGAGCGTCTCCGGCAATCGGCTGTAGGCATCGATCAACCGGGGCAGGTTCTTGCGCGGCTCCAGCGTCCCCACGACCAGTAAATACGCGAGATCCGCCAAATCATAACGATTCAATACCGGGGCCAGTTCGGTGGGCGTGCGGGGATGGAAATGGTCTTCGACGCCCAGCGGTACGGCTTGAATGCGGGACGCCGGGACGCCGAGCTGGTCGATCAGTTCCTGGCGGACTGATTCGGCGTCGGTAATGATTAGGGTGGCCTGCGCCAGAGTGCGGGGCATCTGCCGTTCCATAAAAGCGATGCGTTCGCGGGGATGGTGCTGGGGATAATGCAGGTAGGAGAGGTCATGCACTGTGGTCACTGACGCCCCGGCAAATGGCATCAGGATATAGTTCGGGGTGTGCAGCAGATGGTGGTGGAAATGACGGGTTTGCCAGCGAAACAGTTGACTGCGGGCGAAGTTGTAGAGATGCAGCGCCAGGGTTTTGCAGGGAACCCGGTTGCGGGCGAGGGCGAGAACCTGGTTGGCGCGCAAGGCCTGATCCGGATCGGTCAGCCAGCGGTAGGCCGAGAAAAAACGCAGATCGTCAATCGCGGAATGTCGGCGCAGGCCGCGTGCGAGTTGCAGCGCGTAATGACCAATGCCGGTGAGCGGCGGTTGAATGGCGTCAACATTGAGGATGATATGCATGGGCGGTCGAGGTCAGCGTTGCACAGTGGGGAAGTGGCAGAGGGTGTGGACCGTATTAATGACGTTAAATTATAGCAATGATTGTGATTTTCGGGGAAACTTGATCAAAAAATGGCTCGAATTTTGCCCATCTAACGATGAGTGAACTATTCCTGAAAAATTGGATAAGCTACGTCCATAACATAAAAAACGAGGGAAATTATCATGATAAGCGGTATCGCGTTGCGTCGAGACAGGATGGCGCTGTGGACTATCGTAGCGATGACGCTGGCGTTGACCGGTGGAATGGCGCGGGCGGAATTAGTGCCGACCGCCTGGGTGCTGGATCTGCTGGCGCAGGTTGAGCAATGGCAACTTACCGGACCGCTGGACTTTTTGCCGGATCGGGGAAAGGGGTTGAATCGCCGTTCGGTGGACAGGGCCAACCCCTTGCGACAGATGCGGGCAAGTTATGTCCAGACACCGATCTACTTTGAACCTAATGTTGGCCAGACCGCTACGGATGTCCGATTTCTGGCGCGAGGGCC
>JAUPTV010000222.1 GCA_030917925.1 Pseudomonadota bacterium | reverse complement strand
TCCGATCTTCAGTCCCCAGCCAGCCGCCAACTTGATCCAGACGATTCCACTAGAACGCCAGGCCCTGGTTTTTCGAGCGCTGGCTTGGCTGATCAAACTGGGCCTCTTGCAGCGGGTGGACTCCTGATAAACCCATGAACATTCTTCTAATCCACCAAAACTTCCCAGGCCAATATAAGCACATTGCCGCTGCGTTAGTGGCGCGTGGCGATACCGTGACCGCCCTGTGCATTGAAAACAACCCTGCTCCCCCTGGCGTGCGGGTCTTGCGTTATACCCCGAAGCGTGGCAACACGCCCAATGTTCATCCCTGGCTGCTGGATACTGAAACCAAGGTCATCCGTGGCGAAGCCTGCTTTCAGGCTGCCCAGCAGTTACGGGCGCAAGGCTATCTCCCCGACCTCATTTGCGCCCATCCGGGATGGGGCGAAGCACTGTTCATCAAGGAAATCTGGCCGCACGTCCCGCTGCTCAGCTACTTTGAATTCTACTACCACGCCCATGGTCGGGATGTTGGCTTTGACCCGGAATTCCCCGCTGATCCGCATGATACTCCGCGTTTAATCACGAAAAACCTTGCCAACCTGATGAACCTCGAACACTGCGATGCCGGGTTGTCACCGACCCATTGGCAAAAGTCCACGCATCCTGCGACCTACCAACCCAAAATCCGCGTCATCCACGACGGCATCGACACGACGGTCATTACCCCCAACCTTGCCACCCAGATCAATCTCCAGGAAAAAGCCCTGGCACTCCGCCCCGGCGATGAAGTCGTGACGTTCGTCAATCGCAATCTCGAACCCTACCGGGGCTATCACCAGTTTATCCGGGCCATTCCCGACATCCAGCGCCGCCGACCCCACGCGCATATCCTCATTGTGGGCAGCGATGGCGTCAGCTATGGCAGCCAACCCCCGACGGGTACGACGTGGCGGGCGCATTTTCTCAATGAGGTTAAAGACGACATAGACTTTCAGCGGGTCGATTTTGTGGGTGCCATTCCCTACGCGGCGTTCATCGGGTTGCTACAAATCTCTGCCGTCCATGTCTATCTTACTTACCCGTTCGTCTTATCGTGGTCGATGCTCGAAGCGATGAGCGCCGGTGGCCTGATCGTGGGTTCACAAACCCCGCCGGTGGAAGAAGTCATTACCCACGGTGATAACGGCCTGCTGGTGGATTTCTTTTCACCGCCACAGATTGCCGACCAAGTGGTGCAGGCGCTGGCGGCACCGGAAGACTTCCGGGCGATTCGGCAACGCGCCCGGCAAACGGTGATCGACCGCTACGACCTGCAACGGATCTGCCTGCCGCAGCACCTGGCCACTATTGACGAAATCGCCAAATAGACGGCTACGAAATCCCGACAACTCGAATGGGTCGACGCGCTACTCCCGCCCGGCGCAGCGGGCGAAATGGTGTAGCTTGAATTCTTCAAATCCTCGAATCGGAGACTGAATGTCCAACTTCACCCCCCTGACGCCCGAACGCCACGGTTCCTGGCGGTGGCAGCGTTATGCCGCCTATACCTTCGCCGCGCAGGACCTCATCGCCCCGCTGGTGGTTACCGAACTGCCCCGCGCCATCCTGAGCCTGCCGGTCGGGTTCATCGCCCAGGGCGAGGCCTTTGCGCCGGTCGCCCTGCTCGGCCTGACCCCCGGCCAGAACCTCCAGGTGACGCCGGAAGGCCACTGGCAGGTAGATGCCTACATTCCCGCCGTGTATCGCAGCTATCCCTTTCAATTGCTCCCCACCGGCGAAGGCGGCTGGGTGCTGGGCGTGGATGAAGATAGCGGACTGTTGACTGAGACCGAGGGCGAGCCGTTCTTCACGGCGGACGGGCAGGCCGCCCCGGTGGTGCAGGACATCCTGAACTTCCTGACCCAACTCCTGACCCAGCGCCAGACCACGCAACCGATGTGCGCCGCGCTTCAACAGCAGGGCCTGATCCAGCCCTGGCCGATCACCGTACAAACCCCGGATGGAACCCAAACCGTTGAGGGCCTCTACCGGGTGGATGAAGCCGCCCTTAACCAATTACCAGATGCCGCATTCCTGGACCTGCGGCGGGCCGGGGCGCTGCCCATAGCCTACTGCCAACTATTATCCATGCAACACCTGCCGCGCTTGGGCCAGTTAGCCCAAGCCCGGATCGCCCCCGCCGCCGCGTTACCCGTCCCTCTCACTGGCGAACTGGACCTGGACGGTTTCTATCGCCAGGAGGTCGTCACCTTTGGCCACTGGGATTGAGGCCCGGTAGGCGGCCAGACCCCGCAAACTACTTTAAAGATCATAAATCCCCCCTTTTGCCAAGGGAGCACCAAACAGGATGAACCGCCTTTGGGACACTGAGGTGGTTTTTTGGTCGAAGGTGTGGTTGGCGGTATACTCAGGACATCAGAAATGGAGGAAGCAGTTATGGCGACCACTTATGAAGACATATTGAACCTGTTTCAGGAGACGGATCGGTTGCTGAAAGAGCAATCACAACAGACGGATCGGAAGTTTCAGGAGACCGACCGGAAATTTCAGGAGACCGACCGGAAGTTTCAGGAGACCGACCGGAAGTTTCAGGAGACGGAGCGGTTGCTGAAAGAGCAATCCCAAGCGACTGACAAGAAAATCAACGCCCTCGAAAAACTGTTCACCAGCCAATGGGGCAAGCTGATGGAATCGCTGGTGGAGGGCGATCTAGTCAATCTGCTGGTCCAGCGAGGTATAGCCATTGCCGACACCACGACCCGCTTGAAAGGCAAACAGCCCGGCGGCGGGAACTATGAATTTGACATCATCGCCCACAACGGCGAAGAGGTGGTGGTGGTGGAAGTCAAAACGACGCTGCGGCCCGATGACGTCAAAAACTTCCTGGACAAACTGGACCACCTGAAAGACTGGATTCCCCGATACGCCCAGAACCGGATTTATGGGGCGATGGCCTGGTTGACGGCGGACGCGAGCGCCGAGGCGATGGTGATCAAGCGCGGGCTGTTCAGCATTCGGGCGACCGGTGATTCCGCGTCGATCCAAAATGACCCGGCCTTCACCCCGCAAGCGTGGTAGCGAAATCCCCCTAACCCCCCTTTGGCAAAGGGGGGCGCTAGATGAAATGAACCGCCCCCGATCATAGCCACGTCGCTCCCGAGACCGAGATGAAACATCGCATTGATCCAAAAATTGACTGCGTATTCAAAGCGCTGCTGGGGGCGGAACGCAACCGGCGGCTACTGATCCACTTTCTCAACGCCATGTTGGGGAGCGAACTGTCCAGCCCGTTGAGCGAGGTGGAGATTCTCAATCCCTACAATGAGCGGGAATTTCTCGACGACAAGCTGAGCATTGTCGATGTCAAGGCCCGGGATGGCGACGGGCGACTCTACCAGATTGAAATTCAGTTGCTGAACGTCGCCGATTTACCGGCACGAATCCTGTACGGCTGGGCGGATTTGTACAGCGGACAACTCAAGGACGGGGACAGCTACGGCGAGTTGAAAGCGACCTACGGCATCTGGCTGTTAGGGCAACGCCTGTGGTCAGATCGGGACGAAGCACTACACCGCTTCCAGATGCGCGATGAACAAGGGCGGAGCCTGGTCGGGCACGGCGGTGTCTGGCTGGTGGAACTGAGCAAATGGACGGTGGCGACGGTCGAAACGGAGCAACAGCGCTGGCTGAGCTTTTTCGCGGAAGGCGAGCGACTGGATGACAAACATTTACCGACGTGGATGGAGACGGACGAAATGCAGCAAGCGATGAACACGTTAAAGACCTTTTCGGAGAAGACGCGGGCGTATTACCGGTATCAGGCGCGGCAAAACTACCTGCGTCAGCAACGGAGCATTCAGAACCACCTGGAGGCGTTGCGGGCTGAGAAAGAACAGGCGCAGGCTGAGAAAGAACAGGCGCAGGCGGCGGAAGAACAGGCGTGGGCGGCGGAAGCGCGAGAGCGGACCGAGAAAGAAGCCGCTTTGGCCGAGATAGAACACCTCAAGGCGCTACTCCAGCGTTCGCGGTGAAGTTGGCCACCCCACAAAATCCCCTCAA
Source organism: Pseudomonadota bacterium (assembly GCA_030917925.1). Classification (GTDB taxonomy): domain Bacteria; phylum Pseudomonadota; class Gammaproteobacteria; order Competibacterales; family Competibacteraceae; genus UBA2383. Next base: position 22,882 of record JAUPTV010000222.1, on the reverse strand, counting down.
CCCACCTTTTGCAAAGGGGGCTGACAGCTACTATCAACCATGACATTCTATTCCACGGTTGATTTCCTGCTTCATTGAGGCCAGTTTTATCGGGGTCTTGCGACTCTGGCCAGCGCCTTCCTCTCCACAGGTGTGACTTCCCGCCCAACTGGCGGTAGGTTCCTAAGAACGAACGGAGATCCATAATGCTCACCGTTCAGAAGGCCAACCCGCCTGACCACCGTCAACAGCCCCTCCATAAGTTTTATTATATCGCTTTTCCCGGTGAAAGCCGGATTTCCGGATTCCCCTCCTTGGCAAAGGAGGGGTGGCGCGTTAGCGCCGGGGTGGTTCGGGAAGTCCGCTGATCAGCCGGAAAGGCAATATGACCTTATCCATTTCAACTACTGTCAACCCCGGAGCCGCTCCCTATGAGTATTGCCGTTATCGCTGAAAAGCCTTCGGTCGCCCGCGACATCGCCAAGGTGCTGGGCGCTCGCCAGCGTGGTCAGGGGTATCTGCACGGCAACGGCTATGTGGTGACTTGGGCGATTGGCCATCTGGTGCGGTTGGCCGAACCTCATGAGATTCAACCGGAGTGGAAGAAATGGCGGCGGGAGGCGTTGCCAATGTTCCCGCAGCACTGGCCGTTGCTGGTCAGCGACCACACCCGCGAACAATTCGAGATCGTCCGGCGCATTCTCAATGATGAGGCCATTCAGCAAATTGTCTGCGCGACTGACGCTGGCCGTGAAGGCGAACTGATCTTCCGCTATCTCTACGAAGCCGCCGGTTGCTGCAAACCATTCAGTCGCCTGTGGATTTCCTCGCTGACCCCGGACGCTATCCGCCAGGGATTTCAGAAACTACGCAATGGCCATGACTTTGACCCCTTGGCGGCGGCCGCCCGAGCGCGCAGTCAAGCCGACTGGCTGGTGGGCATGAACCTGTCGCGGGCTTACACCCTGGCCTGCTGTGTCTTCGGTGAAGAAACGTTTTCCGTGGGGCGAGTACAGACCCCGACGCTGGCGATGGTGGTGGACCGCGACCTGGCGATTCGCGCTTTCGTTCCCGAGGATTATCAGGAGGTCATCGCGGTATTTACGCCAGAAACCTCCCCTCTCCCGCAGGCGGGAGAGGGGTCGGGGGTGAGGGCGTCTGACTCCCCTCACCCAGTGGAAGCGGCGTCGGCGGTGAGGGTGGAGACTTACCGGGGTGTCTGGTTTCGTGGCGAACGCCCGGAACCCAAAGCCAAGCGCTTGCCAGCGGATGGTGAGGAAGCCAAGCACATTGTCGCCCGCGCCAAACGCGGTCAGGCAGTCATCGAATCCCGCACCGCCGAAACCCGTCGCGCCCCGCCGCCGCTGTTTTACGACCTCACCGAATTACAGCGCCACGCCAACCGGCTCTTCAGCTTCAGCGCACAGAACACCCTGGACATCGCCCAGAAACTGTATGAACAGCATAAATTGATCAGCTATCCGCGCACCGACAGCCGCCATCTCTCCATGGCGGTCGCGGGAACGCTGAGCGCAGTGGTGGCGGCGATTGAGGAACCGTATCGGGATCGGCTGGCAGCAGGAACCGGCCAACGCCCGTTGAGCAGTCGCTTTATTGATGACAGCAAAGTTACGGACCATCACGCCATTATTCCCACGCCAGTCCCGGCCCGAAGCGTACTGACGGCGGAGGAACGAAAAATCTATGACCTGATCTGTCGCCGCCTGCTCATGGCCTGGCACGATGATCATCTCTGGGCGGTGACTACGCTAATTACCGCGATTCACACGCCGCCCGCAAAGGGGAAAGCGGCGAATCCAACGCCCCTGATGGACCGCTACCACAGCAGCGGTACGGCGGTCGAGCAAGTCGGGTGGAAGATTCTGGAACTCGGGGCGCAAAATCCCCCCCATCCCCCCTTTGCCAAAGGGGGGAGCCTGGAAAGCGGGGAGATTTCCCCGAAAACCAAGCGCAAATCGAAAACCGCCACTGCGGATAAAGCCGCGACGGATGACGCGGAACAAACGCTGCCGCCGGGCTTGACGGTTGGCCAGGCGCAACAGGTTAAAGAGGTGCGGGCGGTCGCCAAGCAAACCCGCCCGCCGCCGCGATTGACCGAAGCGACGTTGCTCACTGCTATGGAGACCGCGGGGAAAATGCTGGAAGACAAGGAACTGTCGGCGGCGATGAAGGAACGGGGGCTGGGGACTCCCGCGACCCGCGCTGACATGATTGAGACGCTGCTCAAGCGCCATTATCTGACCCGTGATGGCAAGGCGCTGAACGCGACGGATCGCGGCATCCGCCTGATTCAAACCGTGCAGGGGCCGATCAAGAGTCCGCAGATGACCGGGGAATGGGAAGCCTTTTTGAAGCGCATCCAGCGCGGCGAGGCAGAGTTAGGGAGTTTTATGACAGACATCGCGGACTTCGTGCAGCAGGCCGTGGCGCAGACCTTGACCTTGGCGCGACCGCCGGCGTCGCCACTGGCAACCCTTCCTGATGTGGTTGCGCACGAATTAGCACCACGCCGGGAACCGACACCGGTGAATCGTTTGCTGGAAGTGTTGCAAAAGGTCTTTCGCCTGCCGACCTTCCGCCCGTATCAGGAGCAAGTCTGCCGCACCGTGACCGAGGGGGGCGATGTGCTGCTGGTCATGCCCACCGGGGCGGGTAAATCCTTGTGCTTTCAACTGCCCGGCATCGCCCGCGCCGGCACGACGCTGGTGGTGTCGCCACTGATCGCCTTAATGGAAGATCAGGTGGCCAAACTGTGCGAACTGGGGCTGCGGGCCGAGCGCATTCATTCGGGGCGGGACCGGGCGACGTCCCGCCAGGTGTGCATCGACTATTTGCAGGGGCAACTGGATTTCCTGTTCATCGCCCCGGAACGGCTGCGGGTGCCCGGCTTCCCGGAGATGCTGGCCAAGCGCAAGCCCGTGCTCATCGCCATCGATGAGGCGCATTGCATTTCGCAATGGGGCCATGACTTCCGGCCCGATTACCGGATGCTCGGCCAGCATCTGCCCTTGTTGCGGCCAGCCCCGGTCATCGCGCTGACTGCGACTGCAACGGTATTGGTGCAAGATGACATTGTGGGTCAACTGAGTTTGGGTATTGCAACGCGCTATATCCATGGCTTTCGACGCTCCAATCTGGCGGTGGAGACGGTAGAGACCAAGCGCGGGCCGGATCGGCATAAGTTGGTCCGGCAGATTCTGACCGATCCGGCCCGGCGTCCCGCCATTGTCTATGCGCCGACCCGCAAGGAAACCGCGCAACTGGCTTTGGAACTGGGCGCGGATTATCCGACGGCCGCCTATCACGCCGGGATGGACGCGCAGGAACGCGAGCGGGTGCAGATGCGGTTCAACGCCAGCCAGTTGCAGGTGATTGTGGCGACGATTGCGTTCGGCATGGGCATCGATAAACCGGACATCCGCACGGTGATTCATACCGCCTTGCCGGGCAGCGTCGAGGGCTATTATCAGGAAATCGGCCGGGCAGGACGCGATGGGCGGCCGGCTCGCGTCATCCTGCTGTATTCCTACGCTGATCTGCGCACCCACGAGTATTTTCATCAGCGCAGTTATCCCGATCCCAATGTGCTGGCGCAGATTTACGTGGCCCTGAACACGGATTTCCAGTCCAGGGTGCTGTTACGCGACTGGCTGGGCATTGAACCAGAAGTGTTTGATGCCGCTGTGGATAAGCTGCTGACGCATGGCGGTGCCCAGCGCGATATGGAAGGCAACCTGAGCCGGGGCGAAGCGGATTGGCGGTTGCCCTATCAGCGGCAGAGCGCGCATAAGCTGTTAGATCCGCAGCAAATGCTGGAATTTGCAGATAAAGCCACCAGTTGCCGGATGGTGCGATTGGTCCGGCATTTCGGTGCCCGGGATGATGATCAACCCTGCGGCGTGTGCGATGTCTGCGCCCCACAGGCCACGACCGCCCGACGCACCCGCCGGTTGAACACCGTTGAAAATCAGTGGGCTTTGCAGGCGCTAGGCAGTTTGCAATGGCGGGATGGGCAGACGCCCCGGCAGTTATGCGAGCAATTATCTGAAGGCACGGCGGATCGACGGACGTTCGAACGGTTGCTGGAGGCGATGGCGGGTCTTGGACTCATCGAGTTGCGGGAGGACGCTTTTACCAAGGACGGCAAGGTCATTAGTTTCCGGCGGGCGTATCTGACCCTGGCCGGACACAAGGCGGGCGCTCATGAAATCGGGATGGTGCGGTTGACCGAGAAGGCCGGGGATAAGGCGGCGGATAAGACGCCGCCCCGAATTCGGAGAAAAAGCCGTTAAAAAGGCGCAACGCGAATGTATTACGGTGAACGATTCAACAGTATCAGCCATCTCATCGGCGCAGTAGCGGCTCTCGCTGGTCTGGTCGTGGTCGTCGTTATCGCAGCGGAACAGGGCGATCCGTGGAAAATTGTCAGCTTCAGCATTTATGGGGCCACCCTGTTCCTGCTCTATACCATTTCCACGCTGTATCACAGCCTGCGCGGACGGGCCAAACAGATTTTTCGCAAGCTGGACCATCTGTCCATTTACCTGCTGATCGCTGGCACTTATACCCCGTTCACGCTGGTCACGCTGCGGGGCGTCTGGGGCTGGACGCTGTTTGGTATTATCTGGGGACTGGCCATCGTGGGCATGACGCTGGAAGCATTGCCGCAAAAAGGCCATCGCAGCCTGTCTATAATCGTGTATGTGCTGATGGGCTGGCTGGTGCTGGTCGCGCTTAAACCGTTGTTGGCCGCGTTACCGTTCGCTGGCTTTATCTGGCTATTGCTGGGCGGGATTTTCTACACCGGCGGTCTGGCCTTCTACCTGTTCGATGAGAAAATCCGCCATTTTCACGGCATCTGGCATCTATTCGTGCTGGCGGGCAGCGCCTGTCACTATCTGACCATCCTGCGGTACGTTGCCTGATTCCCGGTCATGGGAATGATCCCTGGCCAGCAGCATATACAGCGCCGGGACGACGAACAGCGTAAAGAGCGTTCCCACCGCCATGCCGCCGACCAGCACCAGACCAATCGAATTACGCGCTGCCGCGCCAGCTCCCGTCACTAACGTCAGCGGGAAATGACCGGCAATCGTCGCCGCAGTGGTCATCAGAATCGGCCGCAACCGAATCAGCGCTGCCTGACGCACCGCCTCCAGTTTGCTCAGTCCGTCGACCTGTTGATGATTGGCGAATTCCACAATCAGAATGCCGTTCTTGGCGATCAGTCCAATCAGCGTCACCAGCCCGACCTTGGCGTAAATATTCAGCGTGGTTGTCCAGTCCTCGGTCAGCGGAAAGGGAATGTTGGGATTGGGCATCCGCAGAAACGTGAAGATTAGCGCCCCGAACAGCGCCAATGGCACCGAGCCGAGCAGGATAATGAACGGATCGCGGAAGCTGTTGAACTGAGCCGCCAGCACCAGAAAAATCAGGATGATGGCGAACCCCATGGTCTTGAAGAACTGTGCGCCGCCTTCCTGCCGCAATTGCCGCGATTCGCCGGTGTAGTCGATCACATAACCCTTGGGCATGATTTTCGCCGCTTCGTCTTCCAGAAACCGGAGCGCCTGATCGAGTGGGCGAATCGCCACGCCGCTAATTTTCACCGCGTTCAATTGTTGAAAGCGATTGAGCGTGCGCGGCCCGGTGCGTTCGTTGAGCGTAGCGATGGCGCTGAGTGGCAATAACTGGCCGTCCGGGCCGGTGACGTGGATGTTTTCGAGTTGATCGGCATTGAGCCGACTGACCCGCTGCACCTGGGGAATCACCTTATAGCTGCGCCCGGCAATGTTGAAGCGGTTGACGAAGTTGCCGCCGACCGCCGCGCTCAAATCCGCGCCGATCTGTTCCAGACTCATGCCCAGCGCCGCAGACTTTTCGCGGTTGATCATGATCTCGGTCTGCGGTTGATCCAGCTTCACATCGATCAGTGGCGGGAAAGCGAACATGCCACTCGCGGCGGCTTTCTCCTGCACTTGTTGGGCGATACCAAGAATTTCCTGGGCATCAGCGGTCGAGGCGATGATGAACTCAACCGGGAATTGACCACCACCGGGCAAAGCAGGCGGCGTGACCGGAAACATATTGATGCCGGGAATCGTCCCCAATTGCGCCTGCACTTCGGGCAATATTTCAAACACCGTGCGTTCCCGCTGGTCCCAGGGTTTGACCACCATGCCGCCAAATCCGGAAGTGGCGAAGGTGATCAGAAAGGTGAATTCGGTTTCCGGGGTATTTAGAAATATCTGGTTAGCGGCAGCAGTGAACTGACTGGTCTGATCCAGCGTGGCGTTCGCTGAAGCTTCGATGATGCCGAAGATCACGCCCTGATCTTCGTTCGGTGCCAGTTCTTCCGCCGAGAACATCCACATCGGCACCGTCAGGATCGCCAGCGTCCCCCATAACAGATAAACCGCTGGCCGACCGCTTAGCGCGCTGTCCAGTAGTCGGCCATACGCTTGCTTGAGACGTTCAAAAGCGGCGTTGATATGCGCCGGCAGCCAGTGCTGTTCATCCTCGGCCTTCAGCAGCTTCGACGACAGCATCGGCGACAGGGTGAGTGCAACGACGCCGGAAATCGTGACCGCCCCAGCCAGGGTGAAAGCGAATTCGCGGAACAACGAGCCGGTCAAACCGCCCTGTAGGCCAATCGGGGTGTAAACCGCGATCAGGGTCACGGTCATGGCAATAATGGGGCCGGTCAGTTCACGTCCGCTGAGAATGGCGGCCTCAAAGGGACTGCGGCCCTCGCGCAGATGCCGCTCCACATTTTCCACCACGACAATCGCATCATCCACCACCAGCCCGACCGATAACACAATCGCCAGCAGCGTCAACAGGTTAATGGTGAAACCGAACGCCTGCATCAGGAAAATCCCGCCGATCAGCGAGATGGGAATGGCGACTACCGGGACCAACACCGAACGCAGCGAGCCGAGGAACAGGAAGATGATCACCACCACGATCATCAGCGTGTCGCCCAGGGTTCTGACGACTTCCTGAATGGCGTTGTTGATGTAATTCGTCGCGTCGTAGGCAACGTAGGCTTGCAGACCGGTCGGCAACTCCTGCTGAATCAGCGCCATTTCCGTTCGCACCCGCTGGATGACGTCAATCGCGTTGGCGTTCGGCAACGGGAAAATGCCCATAAAGACGGCGGTTTGGCCGGAAAAGCGCACTTCCGCGCTGTAATCCTCCGCGCCCAGCGCAATGTCAGCGATGTCAGCCAGCGTGACCAGCGCCCCGTCCTTTTCCCGAATGACCAACTGCTTGAATTCATCCACGGAACGCAGATCGGTATTGGCGGTAAGGTTGACTTCGATCAACGCGCCTTTGGTGCGGCCCGGTGCCGCCAGATAATTATTCGCGGCCAGCGCCTGACGGACCTGCACCGGACTGATGTTCAGCGCCGCCATGCGTTCCGGTTTCAGCCATACGCGCATGGCGAAGGTGCGCGCGCCCAAAATTTCGGCGCGTTGCACCCCGTCCAGCGCGGACAGGCGCGGTTGCACGGCCCGCGTTAGATAGTCGGTGATTTCGTTATCCGCCAGCGCGTCTGAAGAAAAGCTCAGATAGGCCGAAGCAAATTCACTGTCCGCCGATTCGATATTCAGAATCGGCACTTCGGCCTCAGGCGGCAGGTCGCCGCGCACCTGATCGACTTTGGAACTGATTTCCGCCAGTGCCTTGGTTGGGTCGTAATTCAGCTTCAACCGGGCGGTGATAGTGGACAGATCCTGAGCGCTCTGCGATTCAACGTATTCAATGCCATCGGCGGCAGCGATGACCCGCTCCAGCGGAGTGGTGATAAACCCGCGCACCAGTTCCGCGCTGGCTCCGATATACGTCGTCGTGACTTTAACGCTGGCGTTGTCGCTGCGCGGATATTGCCGAACGTTCAGATTGAAAATGGCCTGGGCGCCGGCAATGATGATGACCAGATTGACGACGATAGCCAGGACCGGCCGGGTAATGAATAGATCAGTAAACGATTTCATTTTTACGAATTCGCCGGCTTGGGATCGAACTGGAAGTCAGGCGTGAGCTTGTTATCGACGATGACGCTCATACCGTTGCGCAGCTTGAAGACGCCAGTGGTCACGAGGGTCTGACCGGCTTCAAGGCCGGACGTGACGACGACGAAATCGCCGCGCGTCTTGCCCAGATGAACAAAGCGCTGGTTTAACACTTTACCCATGGCACCGGTTTTCTCGTCCTTCTTCTCTTCCACGACAAACACGGAATCGCCATAAGGCGCGTACAGGACAGCAGTGGCGGGTATCAGCAGCACCGGCTCGGTATCCGGCAACTCAGCGGCGACGGTGACGAACATGCCGGGCCGCAGCAATTGTTGGGGATTGGCCAGCGTGGCGCGAAGACGGAGGTTGCGGGTGGTCCGCTCCACTTCGGGGTTCATGGCGCTGAGTTGACCGGTGAAGCGTTGGCCGGGAAAGGCGTCAGCCGCGACCTGCACAGTCATCCCGATCTTGAGTTGCGCCAAGCGCTGTTGGGGCAGGGCAAAGTCTACATAAACCGGATCGAGCGCTTGCAGGGAGACGATGGGATCGCCGGTATTGAGGAACTGGCCGAGATTGACCTGGCGAATGCCGGTCTGACCGGCAAACGGCGCGTTGAGGGTCTTTTTGGCGATGGTGGCGCGTACATGATCAATCTGCGCTTCGGCCTGTTTGGCTTTGGCTTCGGTGGCGTCAAGATCAGCCTGGGAGACCAGGTTCTTGACGCGCAATTCACGATTACGCGCCAGATTAGCGCGGGTCAGTTCGGCGTCAGCGATGGCCGAGCGCAGTTGCGCCTGTTCCACCTGGACATCGAGTTCAACCAGTAACTGGCCTTCCCGAACCCTGGCCCCCGACTCGAAGGCGATATTCCGCACGGTGCCGGCTTCTTCAGCACTGAGGGTGACGCCCTGGACGGCGGCGACCGAGCCAATGGCATTCAGGGTGGGTTGCCAGCGATCCTGCTTGACGGCAATGGTGGTGACGGTAGCGGGCGGCGGGGTGAAGCTGGCACCGGCGGCGAACATGGCTTGAAACTGAGAGAGCTTGATGCCGACCAGTGCGCCGATGAGCAGGAGCAGACCAGCGAGGGTCAGGAGAATCTTTTTGGTCATAATGAATAGTAGTGAAGGCGGGGAGCGGGACGATAGCTATCGTCCGATTGACGGAATGCGGCAATGTGCATGAATCAGGTTTGCGAATCACACTGCGACGATTGGAAAAACTTTCGATAGCTGTCTATCATTAAGTAAGCCGGATATTCGTGCAACCTATGTCTTTCCCGCAAAGTTGCCAGGCATCCTTTAATGAGTCTTTAACTGATTGATTCAAATAAATAACAAAGCAATTAAAGAACCATTCAGGCCACAGACTTGATAAAAAGCCCATTCCTGAACCGAGGTTGCGCGTGATTTTTGCAAACCAGCGCCTGGCCCGGCCCGGAAACCACGACCCCCATCCCCACCAAGGAGAATGACCCTAATGTCTGAAGCTAAACTTTATCCCGTGTCTGCCGAAGCTGCTGCCCATGCCTGGATCAATAACGACCAATACCTGGAGATGTATAAGCGCTCAATCGACGATCCCGAAGGCTTCTGGGCGGAGCAGGCCACTGAGTTCCTCACCTGGTTCAAACCCTGGGACAAGGTACTGGACTGGGATTTCACCAAGGGCCACATCGAGTGGTTCAAGGGCGGCCAGCTCAACGTCAGCTATAACTGTCTCGACCGCCATCTGGAAAGCCGTGGCGATCAGGTCGCCATTATCTGGGAAGGCGACAGCCCTAACGAAGACAAGAAGCTCACTTACCGGCAATTGCACACGGAAGTTTGCAAGTTCGCCAATGTTATGAAGGGTCTGGGCGTCGGCAAGGGCGACCGGGTGTGCATCTACATGCCGATGATCCCGGAAACTGCCGTGGTCATGCTGGCCTGCACCCGCATCGGTGCGGTGCATTCCATCGTGTTTGGCGGGTTCTCCCCCGATTCGCTGAAAGACCGCATCATCGATGCCGAAGCCAAACTGGTCGTGACTTCTGATGAGGGCTTGCGCGGTGGGCGGCAGGTGCCGATGAAGGCGAATGCCGACAAGGCGCTGCTGAGTACGCCGAGCGTCGAGAAGATGGTCGTGGTCAAGCGCACTGGCGGCAAGATCACCTGGGCCGAAGGCCGTGATGTCTGGTATGAAGAGTTGATGGCGACTGCCTCCGCCGACTGTCCAGCAGAACCGATGGATGCGGAAGATCCTCTGTTCATCCTGTACACCTCGGGTTCCACCGGCAAGCCCAAAGGCGTGTTGCATACCACTGGCGGCTATCTGCTGCACACGGCGATTACCCACAAGTACATCTTCGACTATCACGATGGCGACATCTACTGGTGTACCGCTGACGTGGGTTGGGTGACCGGCCATTCCTATATTGTTTACGGGCCGCTGGCCAATGGCGCGACCTCGATCATGTTCGAAGGCGTGCCGACTTATCCCGATGCCGGCCGGTTCTGGCAAGTGGTGGACAAGCATGAGGTCAACATTTTCTACACCGCACCGACCGCTATCCGCTCGCTGATGCGCGAAGGCGAAGGTCCGGTTAAGGCGACGTCCCGTAAGAGCTTGCGACTGCTGGGTTCCGTGGGCGAACCGATCAATCCCGAAGCCTGGGAGTGGTATTACCACCAGGTGGGTGATGGCCGCTGCCCGATTGTGGATACCTGGTGGCAGACCGAAACCGGCGGCATTCTGATCACCCCGTTGCCGGGCGCGACCGCTTTGAAGCCCGGTTCCGCCACCCGGCCATTTTTCGGCGTCACGCCGGCGCTGGTGGATGCCGAAGGCCAGTTCCTGGAAGGTGCCACCGATGGCAACCTGGTCATCACCCGCCCCTGGCCGGGCATCATGCGCACGCTATATGGCGATCATCAGCGCTTCATCGATACCTATTTCTCGATGTACAAGGGGCTGTATTTCACGGGCGACGGTGCGCGCCGCGACGAGGATGGCTACTGGTGGATCACCGGGCGCGTGGATGATGTCATCAACGTTTCCGGCCACCGCATGGGCACGGCGGAAGTCGAATCGGCGCTGGTGTTGCATCCGGCAGTCGCTGAGGCGGCGGTCGTCGGCTTCCCGCATGACATCAAGGGCCAGGGCATCTATGCCTATGTGACTCTGAAAACCGGCATCGAACCGACTGAGGCGTTGCGCAAGGAACTGGTGGCCCATGTCCGCACGGAAATCGGCCCCATCGCCAGCCCGGATGTCCTGCAATGGGCACCAGGTCTGCCCAAGACCCGCTCCGGCAAGATCATGCGCCGCATTCTGCGCAAGATCGCCGCGAACGAACTGGAAGCGCTGGGCGATACCTCGACGCTGGCCGATCCGAATGTCGTCACTGATCTGGTCGATAACCGGGCGGTGAAGTAATCGGCTGAAAACGCCCTCACCCCCAACCCCTCTCCCATGGGGAGAGGGGAGCCAAGACGCCCTCACCCCTTGCGGAGGAGGTGTTGGGGTGGGGGTTGACAGGTTGAACCATGCAACGTAACGACCTTCTGGCTATTCTGAGTTCCCTGACAATCACCGGTCTGCTGATCTGGGGACTGGTGTATTTCATTAATGCCTGGTGGGACCGCCTGCCCAAAGCCGTGGCGCTCATCATCTGCGTCCTGCTGGCGGTCATGGTGATTGGCTACCCGATTTACGCCCTGGCGCGTTGGTCGGATCAGTATCTGGCGCGGCTCAAGGCAGCACAGCAACCCCCTCCCAAAGACGACGCCTGATGCGCGTCGGCGCTTTTTCCTCCGACAATCCCGATTTTCCCAACCACTGATGTTCGGCCTCCTGCGCAACTGGCGGCGCCGAAAACGGCTGGAACGCACACGCCTCCCGGAGGCTGAATGGTGTGCAACGGTCGCTAAGCTGCCTGTACTGGAAGGACTCAGCGCTGATGAACTGGAACGGTTGCGCGATCTGGCGACGCTATTTCTGGATGAGAAAGTTCTGGAACCCGCTGGCGGACTGGAGTTAACCCCGGAAATGGGGCCGCTCATCGCCGCTCAGGCGTGTCTGCCCATTCTCTATCTCGGACTGGATTTTTATCAGGGCTGGAGCGCGGTCATCCTCTACCCGGAAGGCTTTCTGGCCCATCATGAATACACCGATGCAAACGGTTTAGTGCATAGCGTCCATCGCCCCCTGATTGGCGAGGCGTGGGAACGCGGACCCGTGATTCTGTCCTGGGCGGACGTTATCGACACGCTTGACGAACCGGGTTCCAACGTCGTGATTCACGAAATGGCCCACAAGCTGGATATGTTGACCGGTGAAGTGAACGGTCTGCCGCCCTTGCATCGCGGCATGAAGCTTCAGAACTGGAGCCAGGCGTTCAACGCGGCTTACGAACGGCTGTGCCGGGACGTTGACCGGGGACGAACAACAGCGCTCGATCCTTACGCCGCCGAAAATCCAGGTGAATTTTTCGCGGTCATCAGCGAAGCGTTCTTTGAAATACCGGATCGGATAGCCCGAATCTGGCCCGATGTGTACGCACAACTCAGCGCCTTTTATCGGCAAAATCCCCTGGCCCGCTGACCCGTCAGCGCCGCTCTTCCAGCCGCCCGCGCCCCTCCTGATCGATGATCTGAATCCGACTAAACGCCCGCTCCGGCAATTTTGCCAACCCTCACTCCAGATCATATTTTGATTGACTTGCAAATAGGAATGATTATTATTAAGATCATAACCTATAGTAAGTAAATGGGATTACCGATATGTGCGAACTGCACTACTCTCCGCCCTCTATTTTGTTGGGCCTCGGCGATGCGCTGCCGCAACTGCCGGCGCTGCGTAAAAAGTTCTGTTTGGAGAACTCACCGCCGGTCGATCTACCCCATGCTGCACTAATTCCTTCCAGACGGGGCTTACCGGAAAAGCCCCAACCTTCGCCTGTTGCCCGCCGTAAAAAGCTCTGGGAACTGGATCACTGCTACCACTGTAGCGTCATTGGCACCTGCCTGACCTTGGCCGAGTTACGGCAAATTCAGCGGCGACTGGGCGGATCCGTGCAGGCGCTGGACACCGATTACGATGTACACCGAGTCTTCGTCAGCGCCGCACGAGAAGCCGTCTTTGCCATCCGCCTGATTCACAAGTTTTTGGATCGCAAATACAAAATCGCTATTCAGAATCTCGTCAAGGCGCAGAAAGCCGCTGAAGTCGAGGCGTACTGGAAGACGGCGCTGGCCGGTGGCGACATCGCGGGCGCTTACTGGGCCTTGCTCACCCATCCCGATATCACCAATGACCTGATCGACCGCGTTTATGGTGAAGTACACATGCTGTCTCATCTGTCCGGTGCGTCGATCCGGATTGATCTGCAAGAGCTGAACCGGCTGAAACGGCGCTGCCCGGAACTGGAAACCCAACTGGCCGAGATGCAGACGGTGATGCGGCGGCGCCTGGCCGAGCAGCAGGACATCATCAGCACTCTGAACCAGCGACTGGCGCAGACTCTGGACACCGAGCGGCAACTTCAGGCGGCTCAAGCCCAATTGGCCGAGCGGACGCCCGTCGCGCCCTGCATCACCGAGATTGCTGAATTAACCGTGCAATTGGCGGCCGAACGCGACCGCGCCAACCGGGCGGAAACGACCGTGAATGCCTGCAAACAGGAGAGGGTTCGGGCGATTGAACATCATCAGTGGCTGGCCCAACAACTGGCTGAATCGCGTCAGGAGCGGGATCGGCTGGAAGCGACGCTGGAACAATGGCTGGCGCAACCCTGCTCCAATGATGACGCTCTCGGCAACGATGCGGGTAACGACCGTCCTGATCTGGTAGGCCGTTGTGTGCTGTACGTTGGGGGCCGCCAGAGTCAATGCAGCCATTTTCGGGAACTGGTGGAGCGATGCAATGGCCGGTTCCTCCACCACGATGGCGGGCGCGAGGATAGCCGCGCCCAACTTTGGGATGTGGTGCAGCAGGCTGATGCAGTGCTGTGCCCGCTGGATTGCGTCAGCCACGATGCCGTGCATCGAATCAAACGCTTCTGTGAACGTAATACCAAACCGCTGGTGTTACTGCCCCGCGCCAGTCTGGCCGCATTCAACCGGGGACTGAGTACGGTGACGCTATGAACGCCCTCGCCTGGATCCAACCTGAAGCCCGCCCGCTTGCCGCCCACTTCGCCGAGGTGCAACAACCTGATCCGGTTGATGAAGAATCCTGGATCGGGTTGGAGATCAATGCCACCAAGCTCTACCAGTTGCTAAGGTGCGGGATGGTTAGCGTGGCCGACTTTCGCGGCCTGGACCGCACCGCCAAATGCCGGGTTCGTCACTTATGCCTGCGCGCCTGTGTGCAGCGCCTGCATGAACATGACAACCTCGAAACCATCCCGCCGAACCACGCCAAGAGACTATTATGAACTTGCCCATCCACTTACTCCCGTCCAACCGGCTCGAATCTGGCGACGGATTGCGTAAACAGCCCACAAGTAGCGACTTGTCCAGCAGCCGGTCTGCCGATTTGAATCTTTCAGTCGCATTAGAAACTTTGATCGCCCGGTCGCTCACGCCCCAGGAGCTTGAAATTCGACTAGGCCAGCTCATTCGCGGGTATTTGAACCAACGCTCGGCAGTCTTGGCCGATGCTGTGGTGCAGCATATCGAAATCCTGTGCGCTCATCCTGACTACATTGGGTGCTGGGAAGAACGCTGTGCCTATCGGCGGTTGGCCTGGCATTGGCGCGGTTTGGCCCAGTTCATCACTGATCCGCCGGTGCGTCCACCCCTCTGCTCCAGCGCCCGGCAGAGCGCCACATCATGCTGAAGGCTCAGCGTTTGTGGTTGAAACGTCTCTTGAAACCTATCCCGCGATGGTCGCTGGTCAGTATGGTGGCCGTGCTGCTGACACTGTGGTTGGTGATGGCCGACCCGATAGCGCAGGCTTCCGAAGCGGTGTCTGTGCGTCCCGCCGAGGCGTCGTTACTGGTGCCGCCGCCGGCGGAGACTGCTGCGCCCCGGCGCAGCTCGATCCTGCATGGCATCACGCTCACCGACAAAAATGCGGTCGGCCCACTGGTCAAGGCGCTGGGGTTAGCTACGTTGGTGCTGCTGCTGGGCGGCGCTTGGCTCTCGAAACGGATTAAGGACGATGAGATCAGCGCTGCCGGAGCAGGTCACGCCACCTTCGGTTTAACCGTGAGTATCGGATTGGTGCTGATGGTGGGCTTATCCTGGGAATTGCAGCAACGCGGACTGATGGCCCCAAACGATGTAGCGCTGCCGATGGCCGGCGGAACGATCACCTTGTTGCTGGCGTTATCCCTGTCCACGCTGATCGCGCAACGGTTGAAAACCCAATCGCTGATCGCAGCGGGGACGATGGCCCTGGAAGAAAGCCAAAATCAGTTCCGCAGTATCCTGAAAAACGCACCGTTGGGTTTTCACCTCTACCGGCTGGAAGTCAACACCCGGTTAGTGTTGATCAGCGCCAATCCGGCGGCCGACATCATTTTGAAGTTGCGCCACGACAACTGCCTGGGACATACCCTGGAACAAATCTTACCGGCGCTGGTGCGGACCGGATTACCCAAAATCTACCGGCAACTGGCGCGAGAGGGCGGGGTACACCGCTCGGAGCCGGTCGATTACCGGGATCCGCGCATCACTGGCGTCTTTGAAATCGCTGCCTTTCAAACCAAGCGGGGGGTTCTCGCTGTCGCTTTCGCCGATGTTACGGAGCGGCTTCGCGCCGAGCAGGCGTTGCGCCAGTCGGAAGAGCGCTTCACTAATATTTTCCTGAGTACCCCGGATATGATGGTGATTTGGCGTCAGCATGACGGATTGCTGCTCGACGTGAATCCAGGCTTTGAAACGATTACCGGATATGACCGCGCCGAAGCGATGGGCCGCCCCATCACCGATTTGCAATTTTGGCTCGATCCCGCCGATCAGGCCCGATTGCTCAATGAGTTACGCGCCAGCGGCGAGGTTTTGTATCGGGAACTGACTTTTCGTCGGCGTGACGGAGTGTTGCGCCCCGGCCAGTTTTGCGCCCGCCCGATCATTATCAATGATGATCCGTGTGTGCTGTTCGTTATGCATGACATTACTGATCGGAAGAGCGCCGAACAGCGTATTGAACATTTAGCCTATTACGATGTATTGACCGACCTGCCCAACCGGGCGCTGCTGAATCAGCGAGCGGAACGGGCGTTAGGGGTGGCAGCGCGCCGGCGAACCCCTCTGGCCGTTCTGTTTCTCGATATGGATCAGTTCAAGGATGTCAACGACTCACTGGGTCATGCCGAAGGCGATGCGCTGTTAATTCAGGTCGCCTCGCGGCTGCAACAACAGACCCGCGAGACCGATACTGCATGTCGGTTGGGCGGCGATGAATTCGTCCTGCTGCTACCCGATGTCGATGAAAGCGGCGCATTGAAAGTGGCTAACAAGGTGCTGGCGGCATTTCGCCAGCCGTTCACGCTGACCGATCACGAATTGCGCGTCACCGTCTCCATCGGGATTGCGATCTTTCCGCACGACGGTGCCGATTTTGCCGAGTTGCTGAAGAACGCCGATACCGCCTTGTATCAGGCTAAACAGAATGGGCGTGATACCCGGGCGTTTTATGAACGTACCATGAATGACGCCATTCTTGAACGGCTGATTCTGGAAGCGGAATTGCGCCAAGCCGTGGGCGCCGGTCAATTGCGTGCTTACTACCAGCCCAAGGTGCGCTTGAGCGACGGTCAACCGATGGGCGCGGAAGCCTTGGTCCGCTGGCAACATCCCACCCGCAACCTGATGACTCCCGATGATTTTATTCCCTTGGCAGAATCCAGCGACCTGATCGTTGAAATTGGCGACTGGATGCTGGCGGAGGTCTGCCGACAACTGGCCGCCTGGCGTGATGCCGGGCACCGACCCTTGACCGTCGCCGTCAACCTGGCCGCTCGTCAGTTCCGCGATGCCGGACTGGTGACGCGGATTCAGCGGTTGCTCACCCTGTACGGGTTGCCGCCACAGGCCCTGGAACTGGAGTTGACCGAATCCAGCCTGTTGGAGAGTGGGCCAGCGACGGCGGACACGCTACAGGCGCTGCAAGCACTGGGAGTCGGGTTGGCGATTGACGACTTCGGCACCGGCTATTCCAACCTGGGCTATCTCAAGCGCCTGCCATTGACCGCGCTCAAGATTGACCAGAGCTTCGTGCGGGATCTGGTCAATGACGCCGACGACCGCACCTTGGCCGCCACGATTGTTACACTCGGCCACGGACTGGGCCTCAAGGTCGTTGCGGAAGGAGTGGAGACCCCGGAACAGCGCCGGATTTTGGTCGAACAAGGCTGTGATCTGGCGCAGGGTTATTTGTTCGGGCGACCGGCGCCTGCCGAAGAGTTTGGACACTGGCTGTGGCGGGAAACGCTACTTAACCGGCATGGATTGCAGGTACCAGTTTGGCAACACAATGAGCTTCAGCCGGCAGTTTGAAGCAAGAACTATCTCACACCCTTACCGCTCTCCCGCAGGCGGGAAAGCGGTTTTTTTCTGTTTGTTAATTCCCTTTTATCCCATGACCCATGCAGGAGTTCGACTATGAAAAAAGTAGTATTTAGCGTAGCAATGGCTACCGCGCTTAATATCCCTATTGCTGTACAAGCCGACACCATTTTGTACGGTTCAGCCCGGGTATCAGTGGATTATAACGATGAAAACCCGGGGTTGCTGGACCGGGTTCCTGGGGCATCCGACCCTGCTGGCTACTGGGATGCTGTCAACAACGATTCCCGATTAGGGGTCATGGGTTCCGAGGATTTAGGCGGCGGACTGAGTGCAGTTTATCAGTATGAATTTGGGGTAGATCTGACCGAAGGTGGTAATTTTGAAGGTGATCGCCCCAAATTTGTCGGTCTCAAAGGCGGCTTTGGGACGGTGACCATCGGGACTCAGGAAACGCCTTACTACCATGTCGCGGGAGTGACTGACATCTTCAACAGCGGCAAGACCTTCACCGCTCCCGTCTGGTTAGGCGGTTCGTTTAACGGTTTTGAAATTGACGTTGCGGAAAACACTTCGCTGGGCGCTGGCGCTCTGACTCGTTACGACAACAGCATCTACTACACCACGCCCGATTTTAACGGGTTTAGTAGTGAAGCTATGCTTGTCATAAAAAACACGGAGAACAGCCCGGCTTATTCAGACGGCATTGATGTATGGAACATTGCGGTTAAGTACAGCAATGAACCGTTTTTCGCCGGGGCCAGCTATATCCAGCTCGACGGTAACAATAACGTCCCGCTCTCTACCAATTTAAGTGTTGATCTTGATTTGAATCAGTGGATTGTAGGCTTGGGCTATGCCACCGATACCGTCAGTGTGAGCTTTATGTATGAGCAGGGTTCTCTCAACCAGTTCGGGCTGCTATCGCATAGCCGGGTCGAGAATATCCAGGTCGGCGGTGATGATGCGACGAATGCTTATCTGACCGGTTCCTACACCTTTGGCAATAACGCGATTAAAGCCGCTTACGGTCAACTTGATCCAGGCGTCCCCAATGAGGGAAAAATCGACAATTTTGTGCTGGGCTACCAGCACAATTTGAGTGAACGGACATTAGTTTGGGCCGAGTATGTGGGCCGCAAGGTCGATGACAACCGCTTCTACGGCGATCAAAATGCCTTCGCGGTCGGCACTCAGGTGGATTTCTAAGCGCCGGAGTTATTTCGCGGGCTATTCCAGATTTAGCGGGTCGGGGGCTTGAGCCAGACGCCGACCCTCAGGTTTTAGCCTGCTTCCGGCGCGTCGCCTTCCTGGATTCAAGCGGACTGGTAATTTGCTGGTAAAGTTCAAACAGGAATGCTACGCGGTCGCTGTCGCCGGTGAATTTCTGTTTCGCATAGGCGGCGTCAACGGCGGCGTCTAGCTTGCGATGGGCTTTAGTCAACTCCGGCGGCATAGTTAAGGGATCATAAAGATCAGCAAGGGAAGCATTGGGAAATTTGGCCCGTGTATCCAGAACCGCTTGCGCCGCGTTTTCAATCGCCTGTTTCTGCTGATCAGTTTGCGTCTGCGGCCACGGGAAATTGTTGTAAACAATGGTATTTGAATATTGATAATCGCTTTTCATCCTTCCAGCGGTCGTCCGCATCCATGCCATGTGCATAGAAGAGCTTAAAATTCCGAAGTGATAAAGCGTTGCGCCAGGGATAACTTGGACGCTTCCACTTGCAATCCAGTCCCCTGAAACAAACCCTATTGGGATAAAAAACCGTCGTTCAGAAGATACTTTAGGGACTACCAGATAACTGGTTTGCGGTTGCCTGTTTTCTGTAAAGAGCATAGGGAATTTTGCCCATTCTATTGTTCTTTCTTTTTTGCTCGCTGTCCGTGCGACCTGAACTTTCTTAACTCTTTCCATAATGTTAGGCATAGATTTAATCTCATTGGGTTCTATGCCTTGTAACCATAGACAATATCTTTCAACATTATTGATATATTCATCCCCTCCGATAAATGGCCTAATCCACTTCTCCGATTGTGGTTCAGATTTTATAAGTTCGGCACGTTCTTCTGGTGATAGGACAAGAAAACCAAAATCAGTTGCTTCGCTTCCCTTGTTTATCTCGGGTACATCGCATATAGGCTTTTCCCGTCTTTCGAGAAAGTAGCTTGGTGCATCCACAAGGTAAGGGTTTATATTCTTGGTCTTGACCTCATGCGGCTCGGCCTGTGGGGTTTCGTAGTCAAAAATCCGCTTGTCTTGGGTGTCATGCAAGGCAAAGCCGATAATGACGCAATGCACAGCGGCTTTGCCTCGCGCCTCGCTGGACCACTGAAAGGTGCGGTGCGCAAAGTGGATTTTGACGCCGCACTTGAACAGGTTAGGCCACAAAACCCCAACTTGCTCGCCTTGGGTGATGGAGCTGGTTGACACAAAAGCAGCTTTAATAACTGGATTATCCACCATGTAGTCAGCGGCTTTCCGATACCATGCGGTAACGAAGTCCAGCAGTCCAGCACTTGGAACTCCCGCAAAGGTCACTGACATGTCTGCTTTCTGGGAGTTGCTTTGCTCTTTCTTCCCGCCAAAGGGCGGATTGCCAAGGATATAACCGAGCACCTCCGGCTTGACAATTTCCCGCCAATCGATGCGTAGCGCGTTACCGTGAATAATCGTGGCGGATTTGCGCAAAGGCAAGCGGATAAAGTATTTGCCGAATTCTTCCGAGACCCGCAGATTCATCTGGTGATCCATCAACCATAAAGCGGTTTGGGCGATTTGAGCGGGGAACTCCTCGATTTCAATGCCGAAAAACTGGTCTACGTCGCACAAAATATTAAATTGCGCCACGTCAAGCGATGCAGTGCCCTTGTCCAAAGCTCGCAGAATATCCAATTCCAGCAAGCGCAATTCCCGGTAAGCAATGACCAGAAAGTTGCCACACCCACAAGCAGGGTCTAGGAATTGGATTTTAGCAAGGCGCTGGTGAAACTCCTCCAGTCGCTTCCTGTTGGTTTTTATTTGCTCAAACTCAGCGCGTAAATCGTCCAGAAATAGCGGATTAATCAGTTTGAGGATGTTCTTTTCACTGGTGTAATGCGCACCCAGATTACGCCTCAGCTTGGCATCCATCACGGACTGAAACAGACTGCCAAAGATAGCGGGAGAAATCCGGCTCCAGTCCAGCGCACAACAATCCAGCAAAAGCTGCCGCATACAGCTATCAAAAGCGGCATGGGGCAATAACTCGGCAAACAGGCTGCCATTGACATAAGGGAACGCGGCAAGCTGTTCATCCAGCTTTTTAAGGCGCTTGTCTAGCGGCGTGTTCATCATTTGGAACAGGCCACATAACCATCCCGCCAAGTCCGCGCCGTCCTCGCTGGTGCGCTGTTCGATCAGGTCTTGAAACTGACGGCGCTCGAAAATGCTAGTGTCTTCGGCAAACAGACAAAACAGCAAGCGAACCAGATAAAGCTCCAGTGAGTGGCCGGTGTAGCCAATCTCTTTGAGCTTGTCATGCAATCGTCCCATCCGCTCAGCAGCCTGGATATTAACCGGATCCTGTTCTTTGTAGGATGTGGTTTGATAACCGGCGATAAAGCCAAACAGCCGGACGTTTTTATAAAGCTCCTCAAGGACGAACTCGTGTTGTTGCCCTTCCTCCAGGTCGTAAAGCCGGAAGCGGGCAAAGTCGGAAACCAGAATATAACGGGGCGCGTCCCGATCCTTGAGTCCGGGGAAATAATCCTTGGCTTGCTGAAAGGCGCGGTCTAAATTCTTGCCGCGTGACTTTTGCTCAATCAGCAAAATTCCTTTCCAGAGTAAATCAATATAACCGTCTCTGCCGTCCAGTTTCTTAACCCGCTGTTCAAAGGTCGCGACCCGCTTGCGGGGAACGCCAAACACGTTGAAAAAGGCGTCCAGAAAAGACTTGGCTTCGGCATCTTCTGCGGATTCATCTATCCATTCACGGGAGAATTGCAGGGCGCGGTCTTTAATTTCGTTCCACGATAAGGGCATAAAATAACCTTAGATGTTTCCAGATCCAAATGTCTGAATCACAGATTAAACGGATTATCAGATAACACGTAACACATTGTGTTCTCTGCGTCATCCGTGAAAATCCGTGAGTTGGACTCAAGAGTATCCGATTGCCTCTGGTTTGGTCACAGGAAAATTTATCGGCACGTCAGAAGAGCGAGGCGGGATCGATACGGCGTGTTTCCTCATGATTAGCAACTTTACCATGCAAAAAGGCCAGGCACCGCATACGAGATTAAGGCGACGCCCGCCAAGCTGATCAGGCGGATAGGGCGTTTCAAGGTATTTGAACAGCAGTGACTGTGCGGACAGGATCAGGGGTGTACGCTCATCCAGAAATTTGTAAAATTCCCGGTCTTTCTGGAAGGCTTCCGCGTAGATGCCGATGCTTTCCGCCTCGCCCGCGAACGATCTGCGATGTGCGACAGGTTAAAGCCAGCAGTTCACGCACTTCTCCTGAGTTTCATAAAATAACCTGCTCATTTTCTTTGGCTCGTGGTTGATGATCAAATCTCTGAATTTGCAGAGGGTTCCATCAATCGATGTGACCAAGACGAAAACCGAAGCTCGAAGTATTGAAATATTAATATATTAATATATTAAAATAATTTCTAATAAATAGCTTTTTATGAAAATTTTAGCGTTATAAATGCTAAAAAATAATATTTATTAGTTGGTTATTTATTTTTTATTAAAATAAAAATGGTTATTATCACCTTAAAAGGGCTGATTTTGGAAGCAATTCGGCCCCGATTCCCGTCCCTGCCCATGGCTGAAAATTGGAACGCTGCATGAGACACATTCGTCTATTCCTGGCGCTGATGTTAGCGGCCTTATTGGTCAGTGGGGTGTCCCATCACCGCGCCCTGCAATCTGCCCCTCGGCAGGCGCTGGATAGTACGCCGACAGCCGACCGCGAACGTCCGGTGAAAATCATCGTGGCGGATGATCGCGCCTACGCCCCCTTTGCTTTCCTCGATCCGTCCGGCCAGCCCCAGGGCATGACGGTCGACTTCTGGAAACTGTGGAGCCAAAAAACCAGAGTCGCAGTGGAATTCCGCCTGCTGGAGTGGGACGCGGCCCTGGCGGCAGTGAGGGAGGGACAAGCGGACGTTGTGGGTGGATTGTTCCGCACTCCGCAACGGGAAAAAATCTTTGATTTCACCGAACCCTATTTCACGATTACCACTGGCCTGTTTTTTCATTCCCAAATTCACGGCATTCGGACATTTGAGGACTTGAGCGGCTTCACGGTCGGGGTCGTCCAGGGGGACAGTGCTGAGGAATGGATCCGGGAAAAATATCCCTCAATCCGGCTG
>JAUPTV010000221.1 GCA_030917925.1 Pseudomonadota bacterium | reverse complement strand
GGTAACGCCCGCAAGTCGGCCCGGCTCAGTTCCCGCCCGGCTTTAGCCGTGACCCCGGCGTCTTCCCACTTCAGCGCCTTGAACTCCAGCACGTGATCGAGCAGCGCATATTGCCGCCGATCCGGGCGCACGATCAGGCTCAAATCGGCATAGCCCCGGCCCAGCGCCGGCTCCGAGTCCATCACATAGGAGGCGTCATTGAACAGCACCGCCAGAAACGCCATTTTCACCACCAGTTCATTGCGCCAGCGCAAATCCCGGTGATCCAGCACCCCAAAGCGTTGTTCGATCAATTCACACAAGGGGCCGAGTTCGCCGGTCGTGTAGAACCGGTCAATGATGTCCTGCTCCTGTTGCTGATGCTCCCGATCCGGCAGTAGTTGATCCCGCAAGCGCTCAACATAGAGTTGCCGAACCACTTGATTGGGAATGACCAGCCGCAACTTACCCAGTGCATCGCGTCCGGCCAGGGTCAGCACCCCGAAGTAATACAGCAAGGAGGCCATGAACGCCGCATCCTTGGGCGCATTGAGCATTTCCTCCACCCCGAACCGGTTGGACAGTTCCATGACCGTCAGCGGCGCTTCGTCATTCAGGGCTTGCATCAGCAGGGTCTCGCCGTGCGGCAAATTCGCCACGTACCGCAGCCGGTTCCGGTCCATTGCCAGATTGTCATCCAGCAGTCGCGCTGGGGCGGTCCCCTGCCGCGCCAGATGCTTGAGAAAATACAGGGCCAGCGTCGGGTTGTAGACGCCCTCGGTCTGCTCGGGAAAAAACCGGTAGCCGTTATAAAAGGCCCGCATCAGTCCCAACAGATCCGCAGTCTGGTCTGCCGCCAACCCCCGCGCCGTCGCCACCTGCTCGAGGGCCGCCTGCAACTCGGTCTCGGTGAACCCGCACAGATCCTGGGTATCCGGCTCCACCGCCAGATTTTCCGCCACGTTATAGCCGCTGGTGATATCGCTGAGGACGACGGGCGAGACCCCGGTCAGAAACGTCCGATCCAGACCCTTGCCTTCCGCGGCTTCCTTCACCGCCTTGAAGAAGCTCTTCAATACCCCTTCGCCCTGCACCAGTTCCGTATACCGCGCCCGACCCCGCTCCGGACTGACCATCACCTCATTGGCAAAATTGTCGTACTCATCAATCAGTAAATACAGCTTGTACGGCGTTCGCGAAACGGCGCTGAGTAGTGAGTCAAAACTGACCTCGGCGTTGGCCGGGTCGATTCGCACCGGTTGCGTCAGCCACGCCGCATAGCGGGCGACTGCATCCTCGATGCGCACGTTGACATGATCGAACAGCGCCTGGCGGATCGCCTCATGATCGCCCTGGGGTTGAATCCGTGAGAAATTCAGCTTGAGGACGAAATATTGATGGCGCCGGGGAGTGGGGTGGCGCCCGATCTTTAATGCCCCGAACAGCCGGTCAAAGTCGCTGGCGCGGGCGATGTCATAATAATTCTCCAGGGTGGACAGCCACAAACTCTTGCCAAACCGGCGCGGGCGCAACAGCAGCAGTTGGCTGCCTGCCGCCTCGACCAGAGCAATCCGGTCGGTGCGATCCACGTAAAAATAACCACCAGTGCGAATCTTGTGAAAGTCGGCAATGCCATAGGGAAATTCCATGATCAGTTCCTCCAGTCACACATCATCAGACGGTAAGCGTTCACCTCCCCCCTTTGAAAAAGGGGGTGAGTGGACTATGGAGCTGGAACCTTTTCCGGGACCACTTCCGCGCCCAGCGTATACCGACCCTCCTTCAGCGCGATAATGGTCACGCCCTTCTGCGGAACATGTACACCGGGGCCATAAGTGATTGAACCCGTGACGCCAGGGAAGCCCCTGGTCTCTTCCAGCGCCTTCCTGATCGCCTGCGCCTCAGTCGAACCGGCGCGGCGAATCGCATCCACCAGTAAATAAACCGCGTCATAGCCCAGCCCCGCGAACGCATTTTCCGGTGCATGACCGTATTCTTGCTGATAGGCTGCGAAGAACCGCCGGTAAGCCTCAGCGCCAGCGGTTCCGTCATTCAAAGTATGCGTCGAAAAGTAAACGTTATTAGCCGCCGAACCTGCCGCCGCCACCCACGTCGGGTCATCATAACCATCGCCGCCCACAATCGGCCCCGTGAGACCCGCCGCACGGAACTGCTGCACCACCGCACCGATGTTATAAGGCATCGCCGACACATAATAGAAATCAGGTGGTTTGGGCAGCGCCTTCACCTTGGCGATGTGCGCCGAGAAATCGGTCGCCGGATCATCGTACATCTCTTCCAGCACGATCACGCCGCCGAGTTCAGTAAAACGCGCCTTGAAATAACGCGCCAGCAGCGTCGTAAACTTGGTGCTCTTATCCCACAGCAGATAAGCCGTTTTGCCAAACTGCTGCGCCGCAAATTCAGCGCCCGCCGCCGCCTGCACATTGTCCCCAAAGCACGCCAGAAACAGCATATCGCCGATTTGTTCCGGCAACCGGGGCGACGTAGCCCCGGCCGTAATAAACGGAATACCCGCTTTCTGCACAATCGGGCCAAACGCCAACACCGAATTGCTATCAGAAAAGCCCACCAGACCGATCACCTGATCTTCCTCAATCAATTGCCGGGCAATCTGGCGCGTGACATCCATCTGATACTGACTGTCGCGCACAATCAACTCCACCGGGCGACCCAACACACCGCCCGCCGCCGTAATCTCCTTCGCCGCCAGTTGAGCACCATTAGCCGCAGGCTGATCCAATACCGAACCATCGCCGGTTAGCGCGAAGCCGCCGCCCATCCGAATGACGCCTTGACCGCTCTCCTTGCCACCCTCCGCCAGCGCCGCCATCGGCATACAAACTGCCCACATCAGAACCATCAACACCCTGAATAGCTTGCTGTTCATCAAATTTCTCACTATATTCCAGCCGTTAGCCAATCTGCATCCGTCGCTTGAAACTCTGAATACACCCGTCGAGATTTGCCAGTGACACCTTCTGAATACGGCGCAGCAACTCATGCCGGACCTCCGGCAACTCATAACGGGTTTTCAAATCCGCCTCAATCCGCGCCAGCAGATGCGCCGTCATCTCCGCATCCGCCAGCGCCCGGTGAGCGCGCTCCGCGACCGGCAGACCGTTATACCTGACCAACGTCCCCAGCTTATGGTCAGGAGCCTTGGGATACAGACGGCGGGACAGTAACACCGTACACGCAAATTCCTGACTCCGGCACCGATCAACCCGCGCCAGTTCCGTATCCAGAAACTTTCGATCAAACGCGGCATTATGCGCAATCAACGGCGTATCCCCGATAAAGTCAGCCGCCTGGCGCATCACCTCCGCCACGGGCGGCGCCTGGCGAATCATGGCATTGGTAATCCCGGTCAGCGCCTCAATGAATGCCGGAATCCGCACCCGGGCATTCATCAAACTTTGAAACCGGTCTACAATCTGCCCCTCACGCATCAGCACCACCGCAATCTCGGTCGCCCGCGCCCCTTCCTCTGGTGCCAACCCGGTGGTCTCAAAATCAATGACCGCTACGGTTTCCACATTCCCCCCTCAGAACTGATCCCAGCGCCGCCGCCGCCGCCAGGGAATCAGCGGAACCACGAGACCCAGGAACAGACTGCCGACGACCACGCCCGCCCCGGCCAGAAACCAGTTGCGGCTCGTATCATCGCGCAACGCCGTATTCTGCTGTTCAAGACTCGCCATCTGCTCACGCAATTCGGTCATCTCCTGCTGCAACTGGCGGTTGCTCTCCTCGATCTCCAGGGTTTGCGATGCCGTTTGGCGAATCCCCGCCAGCGCCTCATTGCACTGATTCAGATCATTGCGGATCACCTCAACGCTTTCATTCTCTCCCCGCAATTTCTGATTCTCTTCTTCCAGCGTCGTAACTCGACCCTCCAGTTGCAACACCCGCTCGCGAGGACTGGCCTCATTCATCAGATCACGGGCCAGCATCCAGCCCACCGCCCGCTCCGGCGTTCTGACCTTGACGAATCCTTCATCATTGGTTTCCAGAACCTCCAGCGGCGTCCCACTGGGCACCATGCGCACCACCCGGTGGTTCGGCGAGCCGCCACTGCGCATCGGAAGCTTAAATGAATCAGTAGCATAGCGGGTTTCTGCTTGCACTGGATTCACCAATACCACCAGCGCCAACGTTAAACTGTATGGAAACAATCGCCTCATTTGAACTCCATCAAAATAGGAAAAACCAACATTTAATCTGAATGTCTGAATTTCCATTATAGGCAGTTACTACACAATACACTCCGTCTACTGCCATGCCGTGCGAAAACAATGCGCCCTCCCCTCCACCGGGTTTTCCACAGAATCTGTGGATAAGTCCATAGCAAGACCCGCATTCATCCGTGCAAGCGCTTGTTTAGTCTGTACCGGACTGGACTGGCGAAAAATTCGCCAATCTACTCAAAATAGGTCGTTGCCACCGTCGCTGATCCTGCGCAACTCAACGCCCGAAAGTCCGTCCGCAGCCCGTCGATACGCTCCTGAAGCTGTTTACGCTGGCTACCTGTCGCCAAGCGCAGCAAGTCCGTGGTCAAAATCACTGCCTCAGCGCGGGCATGAACGACCTCACGTGCATAGTCCGCCGTCCGCACCGTGGCCGGCGTCTGGAACAGACCCACCAACTGACGCCGGGCACCGCCCGTATCCGGCCGGGCTAAAACTTCACGCACCGCGTCCAACAATCGTTGCCGGTTGGTCAGCCAACCGCTCTGACCATCCATGGCTACGCTCCATTGGCGAATGCGGGCAACCTGCTGAGGGGTCGGGTCACCCATCCAGGGCTTCAACCGCTTTTCCAGACGCTTGGCCCGTTCCCGCTGCCGTTCTTCAGGGGGGGGAGCCAAATACTTGGTACGCGCCTCGACCAAATCCTGATCCAGTCGGGCGAACAACTCGGCCCGCTGGGCTGGACTCAACCGTAGCAGCAATTCCGCCAGGGTAGGCGCGAATTCCGCCAGGAGCGCGTCGATGAACGACTCCAGTTGCTGGAAGAGTGCCTGTATTTGCGCGGAATTCGGCGCATCGATCTGCCCCTGCAACGCACCCAGCCATTCCACATAGCTCGGTAACTGGGTCCGGCAATGCCAGGCATGATGCGCCCGCAGCCGCTCCGCCAGCCAGTCGCGTTGCCCGGCGTCCAGCGCGACATAACTTTCCACTTCGCTGAGCAACCAGGCATCGACATGGTAATACGCCAGACGCATCAGACTGCAACTGGCCAGAAACAGCATCAGCGCTAGGGCTAATCCGAAGCGGCGTCTGAGCACTGACGCGCCCCGCACCCACCACGAGCGCGGGGCGTACTTCATCCATGGAACCTCAGTGTGCATGAGCCGGTTCAATAGCGGTAATGAGATAAGCGCCCTTTTCGCCCGCTTTCATCTCAAATTTGACCTTATCGCCCGCCTTGACCGTGTTCGCCATCGCAGGGTCGGTCAACTGGAAATCCATCACCATTTGCGGCCAGTTCAGCGCCGGAATCGGCTCATGATCGATCACCAGCTTACCCTTGGCGGCATCCACGCTTTTGACCATCCCCGTAGCGCTGATCGTGGCATTGGCGGTCGCAGCGGTCGGCGCAGCGTCGTGCTCATGTTTCGCCTCGGTCGCCAACGCCAGGCCATGCATACCAATCAGCGCCGTCAACAGTACCGGAATCGTTAATTTTTTCATCAGGTTCTCCTTACAACAGGTTTCAGGTTTCAGGTTTCAGGTTTCAAAGGGGTCGTTTCAACGGCTTTGCCAATTAATCTGCTCTGCCAAATCAGATAGACCGCAGGGATCACTACCAGGGTTAACAAGGTCGCGCTAACGATGCCGCCAATCATCGGCGCGGCGATTCGCTGCATCACCTCTGATCCCGTGCCCACGCCGTACATGATCGGCAATAACCCCACAATAATCGTCGCGACCGTCATCATCTTGGGCCGCAACCGCAGCACGGCCCCCTCCAGCACTGCTTCCCGCACGTCATCCCGCGTCACGCGCCGACCCGCGATCTGTGCGGCCTCCCGCCGCCGAGCCAGCGCCTGATCCAGATAGACCAGCATCACCACGCCAGTTTCCGCAGCGACCCCGGCCAGGGCGATAAAGCCCACGCCGACTGCGACCGAGAGGTTATAGCCGAGTCCGTACAGTAGCCAGACGCCGCCGAGCAGGGCAAAGGGTAACGTCCCCATAATCAGCACCGCCTCGCCCAACCGCCCAAAGCTCAGATACAACAGCAGGAAGATAATGACCAGCGTCACCGGGGCCACAATTTGCAACTTCGCCAGCGCCCGCTGCAAATATTCGTACTGACCGGACCAGCGCAGTGCGTAGCCCGCCGGTAATGTGACCTGTTCCGCTACCGCTCGTTGCGCCTCGGCGATGAACGAACCGATGTCCCGGCCCTGGATGTCCACAAAGGTAATACCGATCAATCGTGCATTCTCGCTTTGCAGCATCGCTGGCCCGTCGGCGATGTTCACTGCCGCGACCTGGCTTAAAGGCACTGTCGCGCCAGTCGGCGTCACCACCGGCAGGTTGCGCAACTGTTCCAGCGAATCACGCACCGCCTGCGGGTAACGCAGATTCACCGGATAGCGCTCCAGTCCTTCCACCGTTTCGGTGACGTTCATGCCGCCCACCGCAATATTGATGACTGCTTGCACGTCGCTGATGTTCAAACCGAGCCGGGCCGACTCCAAACGGTCAATGACGATATCCACATAGCGCCCGCCCGCGACCCGCTCCGAATAGACCGAGGCCGCGCCGGGAATCGTGCGGATGACTTGTTCCAGTTTTTCGCCGATCTGCTGGATGACGACCGGATCGCTCCCGGCCACCTTAATCCCCAGTGGCGTCTTAATGCCGGTCGCCAGCATGTTGATCCGGTTCTTGATCGGCATGACCCAGGCGTTGCTCACTCCCGGCAATTTAACGACGCGATCCAGTTCAGCGATCAAATTGTCGGTGGTCAACCCCGGACGCCATTCGGAACGCGGTTTCAACTGAATCGCCGTTTCAATCATGCTTAGTGGTGCCGGATCGGTCGCAGTTTCCGCCCGCCCCACCTTGCCAAACACCCGCTGCACCTCCGGCACGGTGCGGATCAGCTTGTCGGTCTGCTGCATGATCTCGACCGCTTTACCAATGGAAACCGCAGGGAATGTAGTGGGCATGTACAGCAAGTCGCCTTCATCCAGATCCGGCATGAACTCCACACCCAGCCGTTGCAAGGGCCACCAGGCGGTCAGCGTCAACAGGCCCGCCAGAATCACAATCGGCCACGGATGCCGCAGCACCAGATTGACGAACGGACGATAGGCCGCCATGAGCAGATGATTCAGTGGATTGCGGTCTTCCGGCAGGATATGGCCGCGCACCAGCCAGCCCATCAACACCGGAACCAGGGTAATCGCCAGTCCGGCGGCCGCCGCCATCGCGTAGGTCTTGGTGTAGGCCAGCGGCGCAAATAGTCGCCCTTCCTGGGCTTCCAGGGCGAAAATGGGCAGGAAGCTGACGGTCACCACCAGCAGCGAGAAAAACAGTGGCGGTCCGACCTCGCTGGCGGCCTGTTGCACGATACGCCAGCGTTCTTCGGCATCACGCGGCGTGGCCTTCTCCAAATGCTTGTGCAGGTTCTCCACCATGACAATCGCGGCGTCCACCATGGTGCCGATGGCGATGGCAATGCCGCCTAGTGAGAGAATATTGGCGTTGATGCCCTGCCAGTGCATGATCGCGAAGGCCGCCAGAATGCCAATGGGCAGACTGATCAGAATGACCAGCGACGAGCGCAGATGAAACAGGAACAGGGCGCAAACGATGACCACGACGACCAGTTCCTCGACCAGTTTCTCACCGAGATTTTTCACCGCCCGCAGGATCAGGTCGGAACGGTCATAAGTGGGAACCATCTCCACGCCGTCCGGCAGACCGTGCTGCAATTGCTCCAGCTTGGCCTTGACCCCGGCAATCGTGGTCAGCGCATTTTCGCCGGCGCGCATGATAATGATGCCGCCCACCACTTCCCCTTCGCCATCCAGTTCCGCCGCGCCGCGCCGCAGTTCGGGTCCCAAGCGGATATGGGCCACATCGCCCAGTAAAATCGGGGTTCCGGTGTCGTTCACACCCAGCGGGACTTGCTGTAAATCGGTAATTCCCCGGAGATAGCCGCGTGACCGCACCATGTATTCGGCTTCAGCCATTTCAATCACCGAACCACCAACTTCCTGGTTGGCGTTCTCAATGGCCATACGCACCTGGGAAAGCGGCAGGTTGTAGGCGCGCAGCCGATTGGGATCGAGAATGATCTGATATTGCTTCACCATGCCGCCAACCGTGGCGACTTCGGCCACGCCCGGCACGGATTGCAGTTCGTATTTCAGAAACCAGTCCTGCAGGGAGCGTAATTGCGCGAGGTCATGCTGGCCGCTGCGATCCACCAGGGCATATTCGTAAACCCAGCCCACCCCGGTCGCGTCCGGTCCCAGCGCCGGTTGCGCTTGTGGCGGCAAGCGGGGGGCAATCTGGCTGAGATATTCCAGCACCCGCGACCGCGCCCAGTACAGGTCGGTGCCGTCTTCAAAAATCACGTAAACATAGGAATCGCCGAACCCGGAGTAGCCGCGCACCGTGACTGCGCCCGGAACCGCCAGCAGCGCCGTCGCCAGCGGGTAGGTGACCTGACTTTCCACGACTTGAGGAGCCTGTCCGGGATAATTGGTTTTGACAATAACCTGCACATCGGACAGATCCGGCAGGGCATCGAGCGGGATATGCCGGGCGGACCATGCGCCCCATCCCGTCAGCAACACCGCCAGCAGCAACACCAGCACCCGGTTGTCAATCGACCAGCGGATAATGGCGGCAATCATGGTTGTTTCCCCTCTCCCTCCGGCTGGGAAGTCGGGGATACAGGATCTACCTTGTCAATCACATACCGTCTATCTTCGCCTTCGCTGATCCGCAATCGCATGTTCTGGTCCAGCTTCAGCCCTTCCAGCGAAACGTCTTTAGCGACCGGAAAATCCATCGTCATGGCCGGCCAGTTCAATGCCGGAATCGGTTCATGCGTCGCGTTCAGAGTGCGTGAATCGATATCAATTGTGTTGATCGGTGCCTTCGTCCAGATTTCCGGTTTTGGCGGCGCGGTCATGCGCTGTACGCTGGCGCGGATGCTGCTTTCGGAATCCAGCAGGAACTGAGCGGACGTCACCACCTGTTCGCCCGCTTGCAAACCGGAGCGAATTTCTACCCGGTCGCCGGATTCAATGCCGACCTCGACGGGTCGGGCGGCGAATCGGCCAGCGCCTAGCGCCATGATGACCCGCTGTTCGGTTCCGGTTGGAATCAGCGCCTCGCGGGGAATGTTGAGCACCTTGGCGCGGGGGGCGGCGTGGATGACCACATCCGTAAACATATTGAATTTGAGCCGCTCGCCGGGATTGGGGAAGCGCAAGCGGGCGCGAACGGTGCGGGTCTTCGGGTCCACATCGGGGTAGATATATTCAACCGTTCCCGTCCAGACTTCCCCTGGCGCGTGAGGTAGCCGCACCTCGGCAGGCTGACCCACTGCCAGCCAGTCGGCCTGCTGGGCGAACACATCGACCTTAATCCAGATTTTTGCTGGATCGGCCAGGGTCATCAGTTCCATGCTTGGCTCGACATACATGCCTTCACGGAGGTTGAGCGCCGACACAATGCCATCCTGTCGGGCGTATACCGCCGTAAGCTGGCGAACCTGCCGCTCTTTTTCCAATTGTTGAATCTGGCTTTCCGCCACGCCCAGCGCCAACAATCGTTCACGGGCCAAAATTTTCAGGGAGGGCTGGAGGCCGTCTAGCGCCTGCAAATACTCCTTTTGCGCGTTGACCAGTTCGGGGGCATAGATTTCCATGAGCAATGCGCCCTGCTTGACCCGTTCCCCCAAGGTGCGCACCTTGAGACTCTCGACCCAGCCGCTGGCGCGTAGATGGACATGGCTGAGGGCACGTTCGTCGTAATCGATATAGCCAACGGTTTCGATGCGCCGCGTCAGATCGCTGCGTTCCACCGGCGCGGTGCGCACACCGAGATTGTTGACCACTTCCGGGGCGATGGTGAAACCGGGACCGGCGACATTGCCCGCTGCGTCATCGGCATAGATCGGAACGTAATCCATGCCCATATCGTCTTTGGCTGGCGTGTCGGAGAAGATGGTGGGGTTCATGGGATGACGGTACTTGACCGGCTTGCGCTCGGCCATTTCAGCGCTGGTATCCTTCTCCGTGGCTGGAGCGAGATGGAGTTGCGTTAACCACGGTTGCAGATGAGGTGCCAGAGCTATGCCAGCGCCAAACAGCAAGACGGCAATGATGGCCGCTGCAAAAGTTTTCATGCAGAAGTTCCTGTGATCTGTTGCTGGAGCGGGAGCTGCGTTTGGATGTTGAATCGTTAGACTGTTTTAGTGATTCAGGTTCGGTTTCTCAGTAACGCGAACCAAGGTGATGTTATAATAAAACTTAAAAAAATGATTATTTATCCATTTTTTCAGGAAACCCTTATCCAGAAATAAATACTGGTTTTTTTAAGACTATAATGAAAAAATTAATTTGTTTAAACGACCTCCAAATGCAGTTGCATAGAGGTTTGAGAGTTCTTCAACGCCATGTCAACTCTTCAAAAGGAGAATCCTGTGAACAACCTAGGCGAAACTGCGGTTTCCGCGTCGGCTTCTGACTATCTCATCTTGGACTTGGGTAAGCAGAAAAAGAAAAAAATCAAGAAAATGCGTAAAGGTCAGGGCGCACTAATGGGCGAAGTTCAGGAAGCGCTGACCAACCTGCGCACGAATGGCGCACTGGAGGCCAATGCCCGGCCAGTCGTCGTCATCGTCAGAGAAAAGCCTAAAAAGAAGAAGAAATTCAGCTTGTTCTAAGCTGGAATAGCGCCGGGCTTCCGGATTCCCCTCCTTGGCTAAGGAGGGGTGGCGCGAAGCGCCGGGGTGGTTCGGGTTGTCGGCTACTTAATTTGAAAAACTATAACGCTATCGTGAGGGGGGACCGTGATGGTCAAGCGTATGATCATCATGCTGGTCGGGCTGGGCGCGGTCTTTGGCGCGTTGTTCGGTTTCCAGATTTTCAAGGATCGTCTGATTAAACAGGTGCTGGGCGATTACTTATCCGCACCCGTGACCATATCCGCCACGCCCGCCATCGCGCAAACCTGGACACCTTCGCTCAGCGCGGTCGGTTCGCTGGTGGCGGTTCAGGGGGTCGATGTCAGCGCTGAGACATCTGGCCTGGTGCAGTCGATTCATTTTGAGTCGGGTCAGGAAGTCAAACAAGGCCAACTGCTCGTGCAGCAGGATGACGATGTTGAGCAGGGCGATCTGCTGAACTATCAGGCTCAACTGAATCTGGCCCAGACCACCTATCGGCGTAACCAGGATCTGATCTTGCGAAAAATCATCTCACAGAGTGATTTTGACCAATCCAGCGCTACCCTGAAACAAGCTGAAGCTGCGGTCGCTAGAGTCAAAGGCTTGATCGACATCAAAAAAATTCAAGCGCCGTTTTCCGGACGACTGGGTATCCGCCAGGTCAACCTGGGTCAATATCTAGCGCCAGGCGGAGTGGTGGCTAATCTGCAAACCCTGAGGCCGATTTATGTCAATTTCTCATTGCCAGAGCGGTATCTGGAGCAGGTCACGTTAAACCAGCCGTTCACCATCAAGGTCGAAGGCCATCCAAACGACACTTTCACCGGCAAAGTCACCGCAATTTCTGCACAAATCGACGAGCAGACCCGCACCCTGGCCATCCAGGGCACCCTGCCCAACACGGATCTCAACCTGTATCCGGGCATGTTCGCCAGCGTCAACCTGTTGCTGCCGCAGCAACAGAACATCGTCACCGTGCCGCAAACCGCGATTGCTTCCGCCCTGTATGGCGATTCCGTGTTCATGGTCGAACCGGACCCGGATCCGCCCAAGGATACTGGAACCGATGGCAAATCCCCCAAATCCGGCCCGACCTTTATCGTCAACCGGCGCTATGTCACGGTTGGCGAGCAACGCGGCAACCAGGTGGCGATTACCAAAGGTCTCAAGGTCGGCGAGCAGGTCGTGACATCCGGGCAGCTCAAGCTGAAAAACGGCGCACGGGTGCTGATCGATAACAGCGTCAAACTCGACAGCCTCGCCTCCGGTAAAGAGGATTGACCCATGCGCTTCACGGATCTGTTCATCCAGCGGCCGGTGCTGGCGATTGTGGTCAATCTGTTTATTTTGCTGCTCGGCATCCAGGCGCTGGCCACCCTGCCCGTGCAACAGTATCCGACCATGCAAAACACCGTGATTACGGTGACGACCGTTTATCCCGGAGCCAGCGCCGAGTTGATTCAGGGTTTTATCACCACCACCGTGCAGCAGGCCGCTGCCGACGCGGAAGGCATTGATTACCTGACCTCGGAGAGTCGGCCTGGCGTCAGCATCGTCACTGCCAATATCAAGCTGAACTATGACCCCAATGCGGCCTTGACCGAAGTCATGGCCAAGGTGTCGGCGGTGCGTGGGCAATTACCGCAGGATGCGTTCGATCCGGTTATTCAGCAAACCACCGGCAGCGCCATTTCGTTGATGTACCTCAGTTTCTTCAGCAAGGAACTGACGCCGGAACAAATCACCGACTATCTGACCCGGGCGGTGCAACCCAAACTGCAAACCATCGAGGGCGTCGCGCAAGCGCCCATGTTCGGCGATCAGGCTTTCGCCATGCGCGTCTGGCTCGATCCTCAGCGCATG
>JAUPTV010000003.1 GCA_030917925.1 Pseudomonadota bacterium | reverse complement strand
CGCCGCGATGGGCGCTTTGTCCCGGTGTACGCCCCCTATTGGTCGATTCCTAACCGGGTGTCCTACACGATGAACTGGCGTGGTCCCAGTCTGGCCGTGGACAGCGCCTGTTCTTCATCGCTGACGGCCATTCATTTAGCCTGCGACAGCTTGCGCCGAGGTGAATGTCAGGCGGCGCTGGTCGGCGGGGTGAATCTCAACCTGCATCCGGGCAAGTATCTGGGTTTGAGTCATGGCCGGTTTGCGTCCAGCGATGGGCGTTGCCGAAGCTTCGGCGCGGGCGGCGATGGCTACGTTCCGGGCGAAGGCGTCGGGGCGCTGGTGTTGAAACTGCTGGCGCAGGCCGAGGCCGATGGGGACTACATTCACGGCGTGATTCGGGCGACGGCGATCAATCATGGCGGCAAAACCCACCGCTATACCGTGCCTAATCCCGCCGCACAGGGTGAGGTCATCGCTACCGCCCTGCATCAGGCCGGGATTGAACCGGCGTCGATCAGTTATCTGGAAGCACACGGCACGGGTACCGAATTGGGCGATCCGGTGGAAATGACCGGTCTGGTTCGGGCGTTCGGCAACTCACCGGGGATGCAGTGCGCGCTCGGTTCGGTGAAATCGGTCATTGGCCATCTGGAAGCGGCTGCGGGTGTGGCTGGCGTGACCAAGGTGCTGCTGCAAATGCGCCACGGCCAGTTGACGCCCACCCTGCATGCTGATTCACCCAATCCCAATATCGACTTCGCCGCAACGCCCTTTGTGTTGCAGCGGTCGTTAACCGCCTGGCCGCGCGCTCAGGGCGGTGAATATCCCTATCGCGCAGGCGTGAGTGCTTTTGGGGCAGGTGGGGCGAACGCTCACGTTATTCTCGAAGAATATCGCGCCCCGTTGCGTCAGGAATCTGCCCGTGGTCCGCTGATTTTCGTGCTGTCGGCGCGGGACAATGAACGGTTGCGGGTTTACGCGGAACGCCTGCGGGCGGCGGTCGCCACGTTGTCGGAAGCCTCGCTGGCGGATGCGGCGTATACCCTGCAAACCGGGCGGGAAGCGTTGTCGTGGCGCTTGGCGGTTGTTGCTCAGAATCGTGAACATCTGTTGAGTCGTCTGGATGATTTTCTGGCCGGGCGGGAAGCAACCGGCGCTTACCACGGTCGAGCCAGCGATTCCGCAGCGGTAACTAATAATATTGATGCCGAAGCGTTGGCGCGGCGCTGGGTCGCTGGAGAAAATCTGGACTGGTTCGCTTATTGGCGCAGTGGGCGACGCCTGCCGTTACCCAGTTATCCCTTTGCCCGGACTCGCTACGGGTTGCCGGAGGGTGAGCCGATTGCAGCGAACCATGCCGGTGCCTCAGTGAAGGCGAACCACCCCGGCACTTCGCGCCACCCCTCCTTAGCCAAGGAGGGGAATGGGAGCGTTTGGCATCAGACCTGGTGCGGCGATGAGCCGTGGTTGCGCGATCATCGTTGGCAAGGTCAGGCGCTGTTCCCGGCCGCGGGCTATTTGGCGCTGGCGGTGAAGATGCTGGCTACTGGACCTCGTGAGTTGCGTGACATCGTTTGGCAACGCCCTTTCCAGGTGACGGATACGCCTGTAGCACTGGCCTTGCGGCAACGGGCAACGCCGGATGGGCAGCATTTTGAATTCATCGATCCGGCTAACCCGGAAGCGCCGCCCTATTGTCGGGGCGTGGTGGTGTCTACCCCCCACCCGAACCCTCCCCCACAAGGGGGGAGGGAGCTTCCATTAGCGACCTCTC
This sequence comes from Pseudomonadota bacterium, assembly GCA_030917925.1. GTDB lineage: Bacteria > Pseudomonadota > Gammaproteobacteria > Competibacterales > Competibacteraceae > UBA2383. The sequence goes on along the minus strand of JAUPTV010000003.1, from coordinate 2,783 downwards.
CTCGCGAAATCCCCGGTTCTCAGATTTACGCCCGTTTTACACAACGTGGCTTGCAGTACGGCCCAACGTTCCAGCGACTGGAGCGACTCTGGATCGGTGAAGGCGAGGCGCTAGGTCAGTTGACCGTGTTACCCGCTAGTGAGGAAACCGGTCAATGGCTCTCGGCAGCTTTGCTGGATGCCGCCTGGCAGACGTTGATCGGCCTGCATTGGGACAGCGGCGAAGTGGGAGCGCCGTTCAGCGCCGAACAAGTCACCCTTTACCAGCCGGTTCAGGGTGCCGGTTACGCCCACGTCCGGCGTGAAGGTGCGTCCACTTTTGCCGTAACGCTGACTGATTTGGAAGGTCGGGTGCAGGCGCAGGTGAAAGGGCTGGGTCTGCGACCGCTGGCGGCAGCGGAACCGGCGTTGAGTTTCCTGCGTCCCGGTTGGCGACGCATCCCTTGGCCAATGCCTGCCGCGAATGCCGGTTCCGTGCTGTTGCTCTACCCCCCACAAGCGGCTTCACTGGCAGCGGCGGTGCGTCAAGCCTGCCAGCCGCGCCCGGTTTGGGAAGCGGTCTGGGGTGAAGCCGATCAGTCCTTGTCCAGCCATCGCTGGCAAATCGATCCCCGGCGTTCAACCGGATTTGCGGCGTTGCTGGCAACCATTGGGCCGGTCCAGCAAATCATGTTCCTGGGCGGAGCATTGCCGCTGGTGGAACTTGATGATCTGGCGCAACTGGCGGCGGCGGAAACGTCCGGGGTGATGGCGTTGCTGCATTTCAGTCGGGCATGGCTGGAACAGTCCGCCAGTCAGACCGCAACGCTCCATGTCATCACTCAAGGCGCACAACAGGTCGCGGGCGATACCACCTTGCAACCCTGGTCGGCGGCAGTCATCGGCCTGGCCAAGGTCATGGGCCGGGAATTGCCCCGGTTGACGGTGCAATGTCTGGATTTGCCTGCTGATTTCGACCCGGCAACCGATACGGCGATGCGCTGGCTGGCTGTCGGCGAAAGCGGCGAATTCGCCTGCCGCCAAGGCCATTACTACCGGCGCGAGTTAATCGCAGTGGATTTGCCTGATCTGTCCTCCTCTCCTCAGCTATCAGCGGAGGGGATCGCCCTGCGCCACCGGGGCGTTTATTTGATTGCTGGCGGCGCAGGTGGACTGGGCATGGCGCTGGCCCGCTGGCTGGCGCGGCATTATCAGGCGCGAGTAGCGCTGATTGGCCGTAGTGATTCGCTGGACAAACAGGCGCTATTGGCGGACATCGCGGCGCTCGGTGGTGAAGCGATGTATTGCCAGGCTGACCTGACTTCGCCTACCGCGATGCGGGCGGCCGTTGACCAGATCAAAGCCCGTTGGGGCGTTCTGCATGGCGCGGTGCATTCGGCGCTAGTGCTGGCCGACCGGGCACTGATGCGGATGGATGATGCCAGCTTCCGCGTGGCTCTCGATCCCAAGGCGCGGGGCAGTGTGGCGCTGGCCCAGGCGCTGGCGGGTGAATCGCTGGATTTCCTGGCGTTTTTCTCCTCCGCCAATGCCCTGTACGGCAACGCGGGTCAGGCGAACTATGTCGCTGGCTGCGTCTTCAAGGACGTCTTCGCGCACTTTCTGGCGCAACAGGGCTGGCCGGTGCGCATCATTAACTGGGGTTACTGGGGCGAAATTGGCAGCGTCGCTAATCCCGAAATCCGGCAGCGACTGGCGCAACAAGGCATCGCTTCGATCAGCGAAGCGGAGGGCATGGATGCCTTTGTCGGAGCACTGGCTGCGCCGCTCACTCAGGTTGCCGCGATCAAGGCCAGTCCCGCCGCATTGACTGCCATGGCCGTGGTCCCGAATCGCCGCCTGAACCTTGCGCCCCGGCAAATACGCACGTTGCCGGACGTGCTGAATCGGGCGCTGGAATGGGCGGAAACGCCCGCTGCCGCCTTAACAGTATTCATCGATTTTCAGGCGCTGGAGGCGTATGGCCGCCGCAAGGTCTGGCAGGTGTTGTGGGAGATGGGCTTACAGTCGGGCGCGTTGCTGACGGTGGCTGAATGGCAGGCTCGACTGGGCATCAGCGACCGGTATCAACGGTTGTTGGCAGCGCTATTGGCGTTGTTAGCCCATGAACACCGCGTGCAGATCGACGACCAGGGCCGGTTTGCCGTACTGGCCAACTTACCGCCTGAACCGGCCACGCTGGATGCGGAAGCCCGGCAATTACTGGTGCGCAATCCCCGGCTGGAGCCTTATCTGAACCTGCTCAACGCCTGCCTGGCGGGTTATCCGGCGGTGCTGTGTGGTCAGCAGGAACCGACCGCTGTCCTGTTCCCGCAAGGTTCGTTGCGGCTGGTGGAAGGCATCTACGCCGGCAACGCTGCCACGGATTTCTACAACCACTTGTTGGCGCAAAGCGTCCACGCGGGCATTGCGGCGATGTTGCAACAGCAACCGAATGCTCATTTGCGGATTCTGGAAGTGGGTGGAGGCACCGGCGGCACCACCCGCTTTGTGCTGAAGGCGCTGGCCGAGTTCGCTGGTCAGATTGACTATGTATTTACCGACCTGTCGCCGGGTTTCCTGCGCAACGCCGAACAACAGTTCCGCCCCGATTACCCATTCCTGCGCACCCAGACGCTGGATATCGAACGTGATCCGGCGATGCAGGGCTTGGAACGCGGCAGCTTTGATGTGCTGATTGCTGCCAATGTCCTCCATGCCACGCAAAATCTGTCCGAAACGCTGCGCCATAGCCAGTCGTTGTTGAAAACTCATGGCTTGCTGCTGCTCAACGAGATCAGTCGGCCC
>JAUPTV010000032.1 GCA_030917925.1 Pseudomonadota bacterium | reverse complement strand
TGTCACGCCGGTTGCCCGGAGACCTGGCCCGCGGATGATGTGCAATTAGACATTGACCCGCAGACTTTCCGCGCCTGTCCCCCCTTGCCCCGCTGTCCCCAGTGTGGGGCGCTGGCCCGCCCGAATCTGCTGATGTTCCAGGACTCCGACTGGCTGACCGTTGCCACTCGCTACGAGAATCAGCTTCGTCATTTCCAAACGTGGTTGCGCACCGCACAGAACTGCCGGGTTGTCGCGATTGAACTGGGCGCGGGTACGGCAATCCCTACTGTGCGCGGTACTTGTGAATATGCCGCCTGGCGGGTGATCCGGATCGATCCGCAGGATACGGAGCCACCGACCCAGGGGGTACTGTTGCCGGTTGGGGCGCTGGAGGGTTTAACGGCATTAGACGCCGCAATGCGCCTAAACTCGCCTACAATCGGCCTTACCGGCGTTTTCTCGACAGACCCGTTGGGGTCTCTGGCCGGAAAAACTGCCCTGCGTCCCGCATCCAGGGATGCGCAAGGTCACGACTGAACTGATGGACGCCTTGACCCTCCGATTAGCCGCCGACGCTATCGTCCTCCTGCATCTGGCCTTCATTCTGTGGGTCGGGTTGGGGGGACTGCTGATCGGGCGCTGGCCCTGGCTGGCCGGGTGGCACCTGCCCGCCGTGGCTTGGGGGGTGTTCATCGAAATCACCGGTGGCGTGTGTCCGCTCACGCACTGGGAGAACGCCCTGCGGCAAGCGGCCGGGGAAGCGGGTTATACCGAGGGGTTCATCGATCACTCTGTGCTCCCGGTGATCTATCCCGCCGGGTTGACCCGTGAGGGGCAATACCTGATCGGCGCGGGAGTCTTGGCGCTGAATGGCGTCCTCTATGGCCGTTGGCTCCTGCGCTATCGGCGGCGCGGCGGATAGGGAGCGATGGCATGATGGTAGGGTCACCCTCACTGAGCGGTCAGGACATCAAAGCGCGCCAGCCTTTTTTAGCGCGTCATAGAGACCGTCAGCCATGACCTGATAGCCTTTGGCGTTGGGATGAATCCGGTCAGCACAGAGTTCCGGTTGACTGAGCACGTCGGAAAAGACCTGTTCGATCACCAGCACCCCTTCCTCTTTCCCCAATTCCCGGTAAATCGGCGCATCGGTTTTGCGAGCCAAAAGATTGAGCAATGACCATTCCGGCACGGCCACCAACACCGCTTGGGCACCCACCCCTTTGACCGCCTGAATAATCCGTCGAATATCCGCCTTGACCTCGGGTTGGGGCGTCCGTTTCAGAAAATCATTCCCGCCGATCTCGATGATGACCAGCGCTGGGCGGTTTTCAACGAGCAGGTCGGGTAGCCGATGTTGCGCTTGTTCGGCGGTGTCGCCTGGAATCCCCGCATTGGTGATCTGCCACCCCGTCTTTTCGGCCAGCAGGGTCGGCCAATCCTGCCCGGCCGGTGCGCCGGTCCCAAAGGTCACACTATCGCCAAAAGCCAACACCGACGCGCCTGGGGGGATCGGTTGCAGTTTGGGGGGCTGGCCACAGCCGGCCAGAAATAAAAGCAATAACCCGGAGAAGGCCAGGTAACCCACGGATTTGGCGAAAGGGGTCATGAGAGGTCTATGGGATAGCGTTAAACGATTGAATAGACAAAATGTTGGACTTCAAACGCCAAGGAGGATCGATTAGCGCAGTTCAGCCAGCAACTGCGCCATCATCCGTTCCGCCTGGGCGCGGTAGCCGCCGCCGAACAGGTTGAGGTGATTGAGAATGTGATACACATTATACAGCGTCCGCCGCTGTGGATAGCCCGTCGTCAGCGGCAGCGCCTCCCGATAAGCGGCGTAGAAGATTTCCGGGAAGCCGCCAAACAGTTCAGTCATCGCCAAATCCGCTTCACGGTCGCCCTGGTAAACTGCGGGATCGAAAATCACCGGCTCGCCCTCCACGGTGCCGCCGGCATTACCACGCCACAGGTCGCCGTGCAGCAGTGCTGGCGTCGGCGAGGGACCCACGAACAGCCCATCCAGTCGCACCTGCAACTGTTCGCCGTACTGTTGCAAGGTGCCGGTGTAGCCCTTCCGGGCCGCGAGATCCAGTTGAAAGCCCAGTCGGTGCTCACGCCAAAAGGCGATCCAGTCGTCGCTATAGGCGTTGATTTGGGGTGTGGCGCCGATGACATTATCGCGATGCCCGCCAAAACCCGTTCGCGGCTGAGCGTGCAGCGCCGCCAACGAGTGTCCGAGCCGTTCCATGGCGCGTGTTCCGCCGCTCACCAGCGGCAGATACTCCAGAATTAACCAAGCGTATTCACCGGCGACGCCAGACCCGACAGGTTCAGGCACCCGCACGGTTCGGGTCGCCGCGAGTTCAGCCAGACCGGCGGCTTCGGCCTCAAACCCGGGTAGGCAAGCCGCGGCGTTGACTTTGACGAAGAAGGTCCGCTGGCCGTCGCTGATGCGCCACGCCCGGTTAATGCAGCCGCCGTCGAGCGACTGGCGATGACGGATGATCAAGGGCCGTCCGGTAACGGTGTCGATAGACGCTTCGAGTGCAGTCCAAAGATCGGTCTTGACCTCCTCCCCGCCCTGAAGGACGGGGATTCCTGACTTCACAATCAGGGTTTTCTGTTTCATAGAGGATTGCCCAGAGGAGTCAGCCCTTTTAAGGTTCTTGAAAAATTATTGTATAATAAGGAAATTTTTTAACCATCTTGAGGTGTTCCCCTGTTTGGCGAAGTCTTCGAGCGGTTTATCCAGAACAGACCTGTCGCAGTAATGGTTCGAGTATTGCTGGAAAATTTCTTAAACGCCGACAAACTGGATTGTTGGTTTGACACCGTTCGTAAAGCTCAGTACACCAAAGACATCTTGTTTTCATCGATTGTCGGCCTGATGCTCAATGTGGTCTGTAATATCCGTCCGAGTGTTCATTCAGCTTATCGTTACTCCAATATTCAGGCATCGGTGGTGGCCCTGTATGGCAAGTTGCAAAATCTTGAACTGACGACCTCACAAAGTTTAGTGCGTTATATTGCGGGAGAAGCGGAAGCGTTGATCCATCAAATAAAAGGGGAGAATCCACCGTTACTGCCTGGGTATCGGATCAAGCTTTTAGATGGTAACTGTATTGAATCCATGGAACATCGATTAACCGTTCTTCGTGGGACGAGTGCCGGGGCGTTACCGGGTAAAGCGTTAGTCCTCTTTGATCCCCAATTAGGCTTGGCTATGGATGTTTTTCCTTGTGAAGATGGTCATGCGCAGGAACGGTCCTTATTATCGGCGGTCTTAGCGACGATTCAAGCGCAAGACCTTATCATCGCTGACCGGAATTTTTGTGTAGTGGAGACGATGTTCAGGATTTATAAAAAGTCTGCTTTTTTTATCTTCCGTCATCATGCAAGTACGCCTTATAAGCCGTTGAACTCTCTTAAATTTTCTGAAAAATCAGCGACGGGAGATGTCTTTGAACAGGAGGTAGAAATCACCGGATCGGATGATGAAAAGCTCCAGATTCGTCGCGTTGTTGTGGAATTAAAAACCCCGACACGGAATGATGATAAGCACCTCATTCTACTGACTAATCTGCCAAAAGAAGTGAATACTTTAAGGGTTGCTGAACTCTATCATGCACGCTGGGGAATTGAGACCGCTTTTCAAAAACTAGAAAGTCATCTCCATTCTGAAATTAATACGCTAGGTTATCCCAAAGCGGCTTTATTTAGTTTTTGCCTCGCGTTGGTCGCATTTAATCTTCACGCGATCGTGATGGCGGCGTTGCGAGCGACCCATCGCGAGAAGCCGATTAATGAAACCATTTCTGAATATTATATTGCCCAAGAAATTGAGACAACGACGGAGGGCATGTTAGTCGCCCTTCCCGAGAATGAGTGGACTCTTTTTACTCAAGTCAATGTAGTGGAATTAGGGGGTATCCTTCTCCATATCGCCTCCTATGTTGACTTGAAGAAATATGAGAAAACCCCTAGGGGTCCGAAAAAACCACAGAGGGCGCGAAACCAG
>JAUPTV010000220.1 GCA_030917925.1 Pseudomonadota bacterium | reverse complement strand
TTAAAATCGGGGTATCCTAGAAATTCAACATTCTACACTAAAAAATGCCTTCTATATGATGTTGATTAGTAATGACTTTTCAAAAGACCGGGAACTGCTGGCACTTTGAAGCCTGCTATTATCAGGGGTTAGAGTATTGCATCCAGCACGGTGTGCAGCGCTTTGAACCGGGCGCACAGGGCGAACACAAAGTGTATCGCGGCTTTCTGCCTACCTTCACCCACTCCGCCCACTGGATCGCCCATCCCGGATTTCGGCGGGCCATTGCTGATTTCCTGGATCGGGAAACCCCGGCGCTGCGCGACTATGCTCAACACTGGCTACAACATTCACCTTACCGGGACGAGGTAACGCCCGATGCCCCTGACGTGGCTGGACCCGCGCAACGATGACCAGCCCTTTCCCGCGCCGAGTCATGCGCTGACTGAACCGGATGGCCTGTTGGCTGCCGGCGGCAATCTGAGTCCGCGCCGACTGCTGCACGCTTATCGTCAGGGCATTTTTCCCTGGTATTCGGATGGCCAGCCGATCCTGTGGTGGTCACCCAATCCGCGCCTGGTGCTGTTTCCGGAAGGCATCAACATTTCCCGCAGTCTGCGTAAAACCTTGCGCAACGGACCCTTTACGGTCACTGCCGACACGGCTTTTGAAACTGTCATCAGCGCCTGTGCGGCGCCACGGGGACCTGATGAAGGCACCTGGATCACCCCGGAGATGCGCCGGGCCTATTGCCGACTGCATCGCCTCGGCCACGCGCACTCCATCGAAACCTGGCAGCACGGCCAGTTGGTCGGCGGCCTGTACGGAGTCGCAGTGGGCCGGGTATTTTACGGCGAATCCATGTTCAGCGGGACCAGCAACGCGTCAAAAGTCGCCCTGGCGGCGCTGGCGATGCAATTACGCCGCTGGAATTTCGCCGTGATCGACTGCCAGGTGCGCACGGATCATCTCCTTAGTCTCGGCGCGGTAGACATTCCACGCGAGACATTCCTGCAACTGCTGGACCGCTACTGTCCACTGCCGGGCCGCGAAGGTCTCTGGCGTCTGGACGATGACTGGCTTAATGACCTGATTTTGGCACCGCTGCCATGAGCAACCCCCGCGATGCGCTGTACGACCTGCGGATGTTCCTGACCACCGACTATCCGTGCAGTTATTTGCCCGGCCGACTGGCGCGTAACCTGGTCGCCGACCCGTCAGTCACGGATAACCGCCTGTACACGCAACTGGCGGGGATGGGTTTCCGGCGCAGCGGCGACCATGTCTATCGCCCACATTGCCGGGGCTGCACCGCCTGCCGCTCGCTGCGCATCCCGGTTGCTCGCTTCCAGCCCAATCGGGCGCAACGGCGGGTATGGGCGCGTAATCAGGATTTGCAGGTACGCGAGCTGGAAGCGGAATTTCAGGACGAACACTTCGAGTTGTTCGCCCGCTATATTCTGGGGCGACATCCTGGGGGCGGTATGGACCCGGCCAGCCCAGACAACTACTGGTCGTTCATCGCGTCGCGCTGGTGTCCGACCGGGTTATGCGAATTCCGCCTCGACCAGACCTTGCTGGCGGTCGCGGTGATTGATCGGCTGGATAACGGACTGTCAGCGGTGTACACCTTCTTCGATCCGCTGGAAGAAGCCCGCAGTCTGGGAACATTCGCGGTGTTGTGGCAAATCGCCGAAGCAAAGCGCCTGGGCCTGGACTGGGTTTACTTGGGTTACTGGATCGAGCGCTGCGGTAAGATGGCCTACAAGGCGCGTTTCCGGCCCCATGAGCTTTTCATTGCCGAACGCTGGGGGTGGGTAGCCGCGCCGGACCGGCCAATCTGAAAAAAGTGCCAAACAATCAATCATCTCCAAACCGGTTTCCGACCGTTTCAACTTTCCCGCTCATAACCCCATCGACGAAAAGCCAAGTCCTACTCGCCCAGCCACTTGACCAGCAACGCCCGCAATTGCTCGATGCCATAAGGCTTGCTTTGATAATCGTCCATCCCTGCTTCCAGCAGACGCTCGCGATCTCCGGTCATCGCATTTGCCGTCACGGCGATGATTACCGACCGTTCCGCACAGGCCGCTTGCGCCTCTCGAATGCGTTGCATCGCCTCGATCCCGTCCATCACCGGCATCTGCACATCCATCAGAATCAGTGGATAATAGCGGGCCTGGGCCATCTCCACCGCAATCTGACCGTTCTCGGCCATCTCCACCGCATAGCCCAGTTTGCGTAACTGGTTTAGCGCCAGTTTGCGGTTAATGGCGTTATCCTCGGCCAGCAAAATGACGGTGTTGTTGTCGGCGGTCACCGCCTGCTCCGCAACAGGATCGGTTGCTTCCGCCACTGGATAAACCGGTTGGGCCGGTTGGGCAAATAATTCGACCAGCGCGTCGAACAGTCGCGACTGGTGAACCGGTTTGGTCAAACAGGCATTGAAGCCCAGCGCCCCGGCCCGAGCGTTCAACCCCTGTTCATCAAGGCTGGCCAGCAACAGACGGGGAATCGCCGCCAGCGCCGCCGACCGCTTCAACCCCGCCAGCAATTGCTGAAATTCGTCGCTGTCGATATCCAGACCAATCACCATCGCCTTGAACGTATCCGGCATCGCTTGCGCCAGCACACTGAGTGCTTCCGCCGCTACCGACGTCACCACGGTCCGCATCCCCCAAGAGGTCAGATATTCCCGCAGCAATGCCTGAGTGCGCCGGCCATGGTCCACCACCAGCACCCGCGGAGCCTCACGCTGCCGAAGTTGCATCAATCGCCCCGACTCCTGTTCGACCACGCCCAGAGGAACCCGAAACCAAAACGTGGAACCGACATCCTCCGTACTGTCCACATCGATTTCGCCGCCCATTAACTCGATGAGTCGCTTGCTGATGCTCAATCCGAGTCCGGTGCCGCCAAACCGCCGGGAGGTAGAGCCATCCACCTGGGTAAACGGCTGGAATAATCGACTATACGCGGACCGCGCAATGCCAATGCCGGTGTCGGACACCGTAAAACGCAGCCAGACATAGCGCTCAGCGACATGCTCTACTTCACAGCGAATCGTGATTTCGCCGCGTTCAGTGAACTTAACGGCATTGCCCAGCAGATTCAGCAACACCTGCCGCAATCGTCCCTCATCGCCACTCACCCGGGATGGAACCTGCGGTGCGACGAAACTCATTAATTCCAGATGCTTCTCATGCGCCCGGGGAGCCAGCACATCAGCAGCGCCCTCGACCAGCGCCAGCGGCGAAAACGTTGTCACGGTCAATTCGACCTTGCCGGCCTCGATCTTCGAGAAGTCCAAAATATCGTTGATAATATTCAACAACAGTTGCCCGGATTCCCGCGCCGAATACCCAAACTCGCGCTGTTGCGTTTCCAGAGGCGTATCCAGCAGTAGATCAAGCATCCCCAGCACACCGTTCATCGGCGTGCGAATTTCATGGCTGACCGCCGCCAGAAATTCCGACTTCAATCGCGAGGATTCCAAAGCCGCATCACGCGCCTGTTCGGCTTCCTGCTGGGCAAGGCGCAGGCTCTGGTTGACTTCGCCCAGTTGCCCGCCCATCGCGACCAGTCCTTCCGCAGTATGCTGAATTTCCAGCACTTTAAAACGGGGCGCGGGCTGCTGATAGTCGCCCTGACCGATGCGCTCCACCAGGGTATCAATCGTTTCCAGCGGTTCGGCGATAAAACGCGCCATGTTTCTGGCCCGCCGATACAGCACTGCAAAGAACACCAAATAAAACAAAATGATGCCTCCGACCATCCAGGCACCAATGATCAACAGTCGGTGGCCCAATTCATTAGCCTGCGCGTAGATATTGCTCTCTCGCACCAGCACCACCAGTTTCCAGCCGGTTTCCGGAATCGTCGACCAGGCGGCCAGTTGCGCCCCTTTGAGGTCGATTTCAGCAACACCCTCGGTCTGATGTTGCAACTCCGCCAACCCTGCCCGCCGATAAATATTGAATTCCTCGGGTTTGAAGGTGTCCTGGCGGATCGCCTCGGTATAGGCGTGGGTGGTCAATTCCTTCAATCCCCAGTCGTCCTCGCCAGCGCGGGGCAGCGCTAACAAGGTCCCGGTCTTGCTGACCAGCACCCCGTAACCGTTCCAGGGAATCGCCAGATTCAGAATGGTGTCGGTGATCGTCGCGACAGTAATATCCAGGCCGACCACCCCCTCCAGAACGTCACCCTGGTAGACCGGCGCAATACTGGACACCATCCAGCCCTGCCCCGCCGGATCGACATAAACGTCAGTCCACACCACACCACGCCCCGGGTTATGGGCCGCATCCGCCTCGTAATAGAAGTTATAGGCGGGAATGTCCATCCGCGCCGGATACTGACTAATGACGTCAAAATAAGGGTAAATCAGATTCAGCGAATCGAAAGTATTCAAATAAATCTGAACGACCAGCGGGTGAATCTGCTGAATGTCACGCATCACCGGCATCAACTGCAAGATCCGCCAGACTTTCTCGCGCTGTTCGGCACCAACGGGTTTGAAGCCGCTGTAAAACACCGCGCCGTTGCCATTATCGCGGGTGGTGTAAAACACCCCGTCGGGGGAATCGGCATAACGCGCTTTTTCGACCGGACCTGGATCGAATGGCGTCTTCAGCGCCAGGCCCGTCTGGCGACGATAAAGATCCGTGACCTGGGAAATCGCCTCCAACTGCTTCTGGATCACCACCGATTCCCGCTGCGTGATGCGGCGCAACTCGTCAGTCGCCACCGAACGCACCGCCGCGATATTCTCCCTGGTTGCCAACTGGTTCGTCGTCAAATAAATCGCAATAAACACCACTTCCACCAACAACAGCGGAATCAGCGCGGTGCGGAAATAAGAACGCCACACCCATTGCAAAAGGGATGTGGCGTTGCCATGCAGGGGCAGTCGTTCAGCGGTCATGGGTTGAACTCAACAGGAAAGCCGTGGACTGATCGACTGCTCGCAAACTGTCAATCAATCCTGAATCAGTCGTGGATTTTCGCCATCAGTAATCGTGCGTCACCCGCGCCACGCCATCATAACTGGTCAACACCCGCACCCGATCACCGGGATAGAACGACTCGTCGGCACCCTGAGTAACCGCCACCATACGTCCGCTATCCAGACGAATGGTAATTTCCAGACCGGGTTGACGGGTCGCATTTTCCTCAATCGCCGACCCGGCCAGACCGCCGAGTACCGCGCCGCCAATCGCGCCAGCCACTTGCCCACTGCCTTTACCGACATGGCTGCCGGCGATCCCCCCCAGCGCCGCGCCCGCCAGGGCGCCAGTACCGCTCTTCGTACCTTCAATCATGATCTGGCGGACACTCTCGACATAACCCATTCGCACATCCTGCACTTGCCGGGTCTGATCACGGGTATAGGCGCTGCCCGACATACTGGCCGGACAGCCGCTCAGCATCAGGCCGGCCAGCACTACAGCGGCTGTCACCGTCGTTTTCATCAATTGCATGTTTTACCTCGCCACCCATCAGTATTCATAAGAGAAAGATTCAACGGGGATTATAGCCAGTCTCTGACTAAAAAGACCTGGAGTCTCAACTCATGCCAGGTTCCTGAAGCCGTTCATTAACCCGTAGCGCGTCCAAGCCGAAGGAGATGTCGTCGACCATTTCTTGCAACAAATTAACCCGTGTCTCATCGAACCCGTCCACTTCGGCAGAATAGGCCATAAACACCCCGGCCACTTGACTCTGCTCGCGAATGGGCAACGCCACGCAAGCACTGATCTCCGACCGTTGCGCAGCCTCCCGACAGGGCCGGTTTTCCGCCTGTAAGTCGTGGCATACCACCGGCGCGCCACGTTGCAAGGCATCGCGAATCACACAGCATTCCGATAGAGCCAGGGCGGCGCAGGGCAACTCGGTAGCGCGTAACCCCATGAGCGGATCGAGATCCCCGGCGACCACTTGCATCTGCCCGGCAGTATTCAGCATCCCGATCCAGACGGCGGCGAACAACTCGCTATCGCTGGCGATCCGATACAATTCCTGGAACAGTTGAGCACGGTCCCGAATGCGGATCAACGCCTTGTTGGTCTGGCTCCAGGTCGCGTAAAAGCGGTTCAGGCGCTGAATACGAGCCTCGGCGCGCCGCCGACAGATCACTTTCCACACATAGTTGGCGACCAATTGCAACTGCCGGGTATCGGCTTCGTTATAATCCTCCGCCTTGTTGCCCACCCCGATAATCATCCGCACCTGGTACTGATCGAGCACCGGGACGCTCATATGTCGGTTGAGATGGGAATGTCCGGAAGGCAAGCCCCGCTTATTCGGCAAATTTTGATAGTCATTATGGATGACCGGCCGCCGCCAGCGCGCGCAATCGGCCCAGACGCCGGCCAAATCCAGCGGGTAATGGCTGGTCGGTGCCGCGGTGCAGGTCTTGAGGGTCTCCCGCGACCAGGCGAACAGTTGCAGGGTGCGTTGATCCTCGTTGACGAAATGGAAATAGCCGATCTGGCTCTGCGTCAGTCGCACTGCTTCTTCCAGCCCTAGCACGATAATGTCCTGTTCCGCCAGACCGGATGCCCGTTCACTCAGCGCCAACAGAGAATTCAGCCGCGATTCGTTGAGTTGGTTGAGCGCTTCAGCCTGCTTGCGCGCAGTGATGTCGTCAACCATAGAAATGAAATACTTGGGATGGCCTTCGCTTTCCCGCACCAGCGAAACCGCCAGATGCACCCAGATAATCGGGCCATCCTTGTGGAGATAGCGCTTCTCCAGATCGTATTGCTGGAGTTCACCGGACAACATGCGCCGAACATGATCCAGATCAACGCCTAAATCGTGGGGATGGGTGATCTCCTGAAAGCTCAGCGCCTGCAATTCTTCCGGCGCATAACCGACGATATCGCACAGCTTGCGGTTGACCCGCAGGAAGCGTCCATCTGGGGCGATATGGGCGATGCCCACCGCCGCCTGTTCAAAAGTCGCCCGGAAGCGCTCAGCGCTCTCCCACAACGCTTCAGCAACTTCGTGCAGCACCGGACGAACAGGCGCTGGCGAAGCGGCTTCCAGCGTCGCCAGTCGTTCGCGTAATGCACGCATTTCGGTGAGAAGTGGTAAATTTTGCCCGTCTGCCATCGAGATACTCACCCAGTCATGCCGGAGTCACCGGATTCGTCAATTCTGGATAATGATGACCCAATATCCTGATAAATCCTATAGCCGAATCCAGCCCGGTATCGAAAAATTGCGTTGATCAGCCGTCCGGAAACAGGGTCCGCTTCAACTGGCCCGACGCAGTTTCTCCTCGATCCGCGCCAGCAGGTTTTCCCGAGTGACGGGCGCAGTCAAGTAATCCGTGACGCCAAAATCCTTGAGTACGGCAATCAGTTCGGTATGGTTCTCATCAACGATCAGGATGGCCGGCAAGCCCGTCCCCGCCAGCGTCTGATAGAGTTGTTGCAGGAGCGAACGAAATTTTTGACCGAGCGTACTGAGATCCAGCAGTAACAAGCCGATATTGGCCTGGGTTTGCAGCAGGGTTTTGCACTCATCGGTCGTTTGCGCCGGGAACAAGGCGTAACCGGCGCGGGCGACCCAGGGTTCAAAGACCTCGAACCCCCAACCTTCCTCCTGGTAGAACAAAATACCGGGCCGATCCAGTTCCTCCTGACCTTCCCGAAAGGGTGAGGCAAACACCCGGCCTGCGACCGAAGTTCCACCGCCAGCCTCGTGCAGGCGATTCCAGAAGCGCTGCCCCAGCACCCGGAAAGCTTCTTCGGGGGTGGTTTCACCGGACACGATCCAGGCGGCGGCGCTGGATTCCAGGGAGCGACTGCCCGTTGTGGCGGCCCGCAGACTGTCCATATCCACCCGACCATCCAGCAATGCCGCCCGCAAGGCTTCGTTGACTTCGACGATTTCTGCGACGGGCAGCCGGCCCTGATAGCCGGTGTTTTGACAACTCTCACAGCCGATGGCCCGGTAGGCGGGCGGGACCTGCATGGCGGTTTGGAAAAACTGTTCCATTGTGGCCAGCGGTTCCGTCACGCGGGTTTTGCACTGTGGGCAGAGCCGCCGTAACAGTCGTTGGGCCATGGCACCGAGCAGGGTATCGGCGATAAAACTGGGCCGGATGCCCAAATCCAGCAGGCGCGGGATGGTGGTCAGGGCGTCCATGGTGTGCAGCGTGGAAAACACCAGATGACCGGTCAGCGCCGCTTTCACCGCGATGTCGGCGGTCTCGGCGTCGCGGATTTCCCCCACCAGCAGGATGTCCGGGTCTTGCCGCAGAATCGAGCGAATGGCTGAGGCGAAGGTCAACCCACTCCGTGGATCAATGTCGACCTGCGAAATGCCGTTAAGACGGTATTCGACCGGTTCTTCAACCGTGATGATGTTGGTGTCCACCCGATTCAGGCCAGATAGCATCGAGTACAGGGTGGTGGTTTTGCCGCAACCGGTGGGGCCGGTGAGCAGAAACAGGCCAGCGGTGTTGCCCGCAATGCGTTGAAGCGCCAGTTTTTCCGCCTGAGCGAAACTCAGGTGAGTCACAGAGTAGATTTTGGACTGATCGAGGATGCGGAACACTAACCGCTCAATCCCGCTACTGGGCAGGGTGGACACCCGCAAATCATACCGCTGATTCCCGTATTCGAGGGACAGGCGGCCATCCTGAGGAATCAGATCCTTGGTGGTATCCATCCGGCTGATGGTTTTAATCCGCCGCAGATAAGTTTCATAGACATTCAGCGGCAGGGTCAACAGGCGTTGCAGGACGCCGTCCACCCGGATGCGCACCAGCGCACCGCCGGTAAAGGGTTGCATGTGGACATCGGAGGCACCTCGCCGGATGGCTTCCTGGACGATGCGGCGGCCTAATTCGGCAATATGGCTATCATCGCCGGGATTGGGATCAATCGGGGTTCCGTCCGCCCGCCAGCGCAATACGCCAAACCGGCCGGAGTCGCGCACCATCGAGGCCGCATAGAGGGCATTGATCGCGTCTTCGAGGTCTTCAGGCGGCGCAACCCGCAGAACCAACGAGCGCGGATAGGCAAAGCGCACCTGGGCCAGCGTCTCGGTGTCGCCGGGATTGGCCAGGGCAATGACTAAACCTTCCGGGCTGTCCTTGATCGGCAAGACCACATGTTGCCGAACCAGGCGTTCGGGCAGCAGTCGGGCGCTGGTCGACAGCACTTCACGGGGATCGATGGTTTCCAGACTGAACGCGGCAGCGACGCTACGCGCCAGCTTCCAGCGATCCACCCCGGCTTTGCGCGCCACCTGTAGCCAGGCTTCCGCCAACACCGGGGAAGGAACCAAGCCTTCCAGTTGCTCCCGGCGTTCTGGATAGGCGTTCAAGGCGATGTTCAGTAGCCAGTGTCTGGTGTGGGGCATGGTCAGGCTCGACGTTGATCAGCAGAAATTCATTGAAGTCAGTGGGCGACCGGAAACGCTAATCCTTCAGTGGCCACGGCCATTTTCTCACCCTGGTCGCTCACGGCAATCAACCGGTAGTCACCGTTATCCAGGAGCTGATAGTGTAAGTAAACTGTCCCCAGGCTTGGCAACTGGATGGAGGTCCGGGGCCGATAGTTACTGACGTGGCCATACTTGTCGCGGTGCAACTCCACTTCGGCGCGGGTTCGATACAGAACAATCGCCAGTTCTTCGCGGATGAATGCTTGGGAGTGCGGCAGCAGTTTCGGCAGTTGCGTCACGGTCACGACCAGGATGACGACAATAGCCAACCCCCATTTGATGATCCCCGGCGCGACCTCGGAGAGTCCCTTCAAGCGGGGAGTGCGGGGAGAAGGAGCCGCTGGTTTGGGGCGGGCAGTCACTGGTGGCGGGCGTACAGCGGCTTCTGCCGCTTCTTTCTCGGAGAGCTTCTCATGCACATGAGAAACCAGCGCCGCCAAGTTATGTGGTTCGTTGACCGATGGCGCTGGCGGGTCAGTGGGGGGACGTTGCTGGGGCATGGCCAGGATCGTTCAATAGCGCTCTTCCAAAGTGACTTGGCCCAGCGTAGCGCTCAATGTGTACCGGGCATCGCCATCGCGTTTGTAATTGACCACCATCGCCAACGCCGGGTTGGGCAACTCATCCGGCAGATTGCCCGTGCGGGTGCGATAGCGGTTGATGTCTTGGGCGGCTTCCGCCATGAGCGCTTCCAAATCGGCGCGCAGAGTCTGCGGTGAAGGTGCCAGGGTCCAGTAGCGTAGTTCGTCGTACTTCCAGGCCAGCGCTCCGACCAGGCCGACCAGAGCGATCACTGCGACGATCTTGCGGGCTGCGGGCCAGAAACTCGGCTTTCGGCGTGCCGCATCCTGAGCGGCAGTGGTTTGCTCGGCGTCCTTAATTTCGTCCTGGGCGGCCAGAACGTGCGATTGCAAGGGTTTGGATGGATTCTCATCGCTCATCGCGTCGGCCTCGGCAAATTATCAGTGGTAGAAATCACGGGCGTCTTAATGACGGAGATATTCATTAGTTACATGCCTGATTGGTCAGATAAAAGGTGCCCACTACGACGGATTGCCGGTCTACCGAATTAACCAGCATACCGACCTTTTCCAGTTCGTGGATGAATGCCCGCGCTACGGCGACTTTCATCGGTCCGTCCTGATAACGAACCCCCGCTGTTAGTGACAGCATACGCAGATTCGTACTGGATGCCGGCGTATTCGTCGTTCCAAAGTGAGGTGACGTTATCCCTACTGTCATAGTCACATAGGGATTTTGGAGGGACTCCGGCGGAATGAGTTGATTGATTGGATTCTGGACAAAGGGATGGGTAGTAGAACCAGGAGTACCTGTACTCGTGCCAGAAACAGTCATCTTGCAAAGGTCCCAACCTTTGTCATTCGCACCGATAATGGCCCGTTCCCGCAGCGCATCGTATTGCACCAGTAATTCCGCCGCCTTGGCGCGGGCGACATAGTTCAGGTAGGACGGCGTGGCAATCGTGGCCAGAATGCCGATGATTGCGACAACGATCATCAGTTCGATCAGGGTAAAGCCGCGTACCCGCGATACAGGCCGCACAGACTGCGCCAGCCGTTGAGTGTTTGCCTGGTTCATCATCATCCAAAGCCCTCGTTTATTGTTTAGTTTTGGAAGTGTTTGACTTCCAGCTCCGCCGCGTGGGGATCGGAGATATAGAAGTAGGTTTTGCCTTCATAGACGAACTGGGTGCTGCCCTCAGCGGTATTGAACCTCACCGATTGCGGCTTCATGCCCTCGAAGATGACCTTGCCTCGCCTGGCGTCCTGCCATTGCAGAGTGATGTTCTGATCGGGGTAATGAATAACCGTTTTACCCGAACCGCCGGGCGCAGCGCCTTCAACCGTGCATTTATAGCGATAGAGCTTGCCCTCGACCGTGGCCCCGCACACCGTGGCGAAACGGCTGCCGTGTTCACTGAATCCGGGAGCCGGAACGCCGTCAGACGCACTGCTAACCTGACAATCAACATCCGGCGCGTTGACGAGGGATTGATAACGACCCTCAGCGGTTCGCACTGTGATGCACTGCCCTTTGTGGCCCTTGCGCCAGTAAGTGTAGCTGTCGCTGCCGGATTTTTCGCCCTTGACGTAAATGTAGCCGCGTTGTTTGAGCATCTCCTCGCCACTGCTGCCCCGTGCGCCGACGAGATCTTGCAGATCAGGGGCAGGGTCTTGAGCCTGGACGGTTGGCGCTGAGAGGAGGAATGCGACGGCGATGCCGCCCCAAACGTGAGAGTGCGTCAGGCGGTTCAGAGAAGGTGACAACATTAGATGAGTCTCCTGGGTGGGGTTGATGGTATTTATCTTGGGGGGGTTCGAGGATTTTTGGCTCGGAGAGCTGAACCGCTCTTCCGGCGTCGCGCTCGATCTGCCCGGATCAAGCACGGCTTGCGGTAGGAAACACCCTATACAGAGCAATGCTTTCAAAAACAATTCTGGCTTTCCTGTAAGGATTTTCCTGACAAGGCATGGCATACCCTTGGATCGAGGTATTGCCCTGCATTTGGCGTTGCGACTACACTTTAGTTAGACAACATTGTATTACGAGGTAGCGCCGATGACCGTTTCACTGCGATTAGAAGCCACGCTGGATGCCGCACTCCGACAACGGTTAGCCCACGATGACATTTCTTTATCCGATTTCATTCGTCAAGCCATCCGGGAAAAGATCGAGCGCGATCAGCAACCCACCGATCCCTATACTTTGGGGCGACCTCTGTTCGGACGCCATACCAGTGGCGAACCGGATCGCAGCCAACGCCGCAAACAGATTATCCGGGAGCGACTTCATGCGCAGCATCGTGGTGGATAGCGGGCCGTTGATCGCCCTGTTCGACGGTTCAGATCAATATCACGAGGCGGCGGTGCGCTTTCTGGAACGTAACCGATTGCCGTTGATCACCAATCTGCCGGTTATTACCGAGGTCGTTTATGTCCTCGATTTCTCTGGCGAAGCCCAGCGTGACTTTCTCTCCTGGGTACAGCCAGCACTCACGATTGATACCCATACCGCTGAGGATTTGCCCCGAATTCGGGCGATTCTGGAAAAGTATGCGGATCTCCCGGCCGACTTTGCCGATGCGTCATTGGTGGCGCTGTGCGACCGAATCAAGGTCTGGGATGTTGCCAGTGTCGATAGCGACTTTACCGTCTACCGGGGCCGCGATAAACGACGCTTCAACAATCGGTTCTTCACGATTGAAGCATAGGTCACTTCCCATGCAAAACTGTCAGCGACAACTTTGATCCAACCGGAGGCCCGCATGTCCGCTGTCATGAAAGCTGTTCACTATGCAGGTGATTTATATGCCGAACTGGAAGCCTTGCCGGAAAATCTGACCGGCGAGATTATCAACGGGCGGCTATATACCCAACCCCGACCGGCTAATCGACATGCTTTAGCCGGTTCAAACCTAGGCGGAGAACTTTACAGCCCTTATCACCGTGGACGTGGCGGGCCGGGTGGGTGGTGGATTCTCGACG
>JAUPTV010000219.1 GCA_030917925.1 Pseudomonadota bacterium | reverse complement strand
ATGTCCTTTGCGGATAGAGCGCCAATCTTGCCTTTAAATCCGGGGCAGTTTTACTGCCCGGATGGTGCTAAACATCTCAATCAGTGTTTTGATGGGGTCAAGAGAAAACGGGAGTGTGGCGCATCCTGAGGGTTCAGCGGAGTCGTTAAACCGATTTTCACCGATGCAACCCAGTACGCAGCCCTTGCCGTAACGAACTTCTGCGATTTGCATAGCCCAAACCAGACAAAAGGCGCGGATCGTTTCTTCAAAGGTGACTTTGTTAAAGTGGATACACAGAATATAGTAAGTCATTTCTTTATCCTCATTTTTATTCGAAAATGCGCTTGGGTAAGTGTATTATCAAATAACTAAACGACGTATTGCGTCTATACTTCAAAAAAAAGCTGGTGAATAGTAATAGCGCTGTTGTGCATAGCGTGAGCATTTTAATCTTACTCATCTTTGGGTTTTTTAATTAGACTAATGACCATTCCACTACTAAAATCCATAACAGATTCCCATACAGGATAACTTGTTTTTATCATAGCGCATTTTTCAGCATTTTCTTTTAGCCAAATTTCACTGTCTATATCCCATAACGTTTTTTTGTGAATTTGGTCAGAACCTTTCCATGAGTAGTCAATGGTGACTACATAACGTTCGTTAGCCATCGGGTTCTCCAATAATGGTTGACGTATCGGGGAAAGCGTTCGGCCTGCCGAGTCCATTGGACGTCGGTCCCATACCTATCCTCAATTTGAGGACATACAAACATCCTCGACCTCTGGGTCAAAAAAGCCCTTCGCACGGCTTGACAACGTTAGTTCTAAGTTGAATAATTGTAACAATTACAGCAATTGATGTCAATGACAGCAAAAATGATTAAATTAAACCCCTCCTGGCAGGGGTCTCTGGACGATCTCGTCACCGAGGTCATTGACCAGTTGACGCCTTTTGACCGCAGCGGCGGTAAGCTCAAGGAGGTCAACGCCCGTCTGATTCGTTACTACATCAGCCAGAAGGCGATGAGCCGACCGCGACGGAAAGCAACTGACAAACGGGAAGTGGAGTTTCAGTGGCGACATGTCCTGGAGTGCATGGTCATCCGGGTGTTGCTCAACGAGGGGTGGCCATTAACGCGGATTATCGATTGGGTGCCTTATCAGGATGAAGCCGGACTGGTCGCCCTGCTGCCCACCGAGTTGCCCAAATTCGACGATCCGCGCCAGCAGGTGCAAGCCCTGGTGGCGAATTTCCGCCAGCAGACCACGGAAAAACCCGCGCCGCCAACTCAGAGAGCGATGGTGGCCGCGACCCAGGAGCGCCTGCAATTGCGCCAGAAGTTGCAAGCGCTAGGTACACCGGATGGCCAGGTGCGCACCGACCACCTGTTACGGTTGTGTCTGGTGCCGGGTTGTGAAGTGTTGCTCAGCGCCCCGTGGTGGGATGCGCTGGACGATGCGCGGATTGAGCGCGTCGCCGAGGTTTTTAAACAAGTATTACGTGAAGAATCGATTAAGCGAGGCCCTAAATGATGCGCATCGAAACCGCTGACTCCACCCTGCCGACCCTGCGGTTGACGCCCCGCTATTCAGCGCTGCTGGCGGGCCATGACAACACCCTGGATGTGCTGGTGCAGGTCCAGTCGCCCACGCCGCCTACCGGCCAGACCCTGGTGCGCACCCCGCTGAATCTGGCGCTGGTGCTGGATTGCTCGGGATCGATGAGCGGCCACCCCATCGCCGAAGCTGCTTGGTGCGCCGCAGATATGCTCCGCCAACTCACTGCCCACGACCGGGCCGCGCTGATTACTTTCAACAGTAAGGTCAAGGTGCGGGTGCCGAGTCAACCGGTGGACAACCTGCAACGCTTTGAAAGCGCTCTGGCTCACTTATCCGCCCACGGTCAAACCAATCTGCATGGCGGCTGGCTCTAGGGCGTGGAAGAGGTGGGCCGGTTCCTCGACCTCGAACACCTCAACCGGATCATCCTGCTCTCGGACGGGAACGCCAACGTCGGCTTGCGTCAGGTCCGGGACATTGCCCAACAGTGTGCGGAATTGGCTCAAGCGGGCGTGACCACCTCGACCTACGGTCTGGGTCACCATTTCAATGAAGAATTGATGGTCAGCATGGCGCGAGCCGGTCTCGGTAATTCTTATTACAGCGATACTGCCGATGATCTGCTGGAGAGTTTTCAGGAAGAGCTGGCGCTGTTCCAGGCGCTGTATGCCCGGCAATTACAGATGCCGATTCGGGCTGAATCGGGTGTTGAACTGAAGGTTCTGAATAATTATGTCATGTCAGAGGCCGGGATCTGGCGGCTGCCCGATCTGGCTTATGACAGCGAGGTCTGGGCGCTGCTACGGCTGCGGATTCATCGCCGGGACCTTCTGGAACCGACCGATCAGCCGGTCCGCTTGCTGGAGGTGAACCTCACCTATACGGATGTGACCGGCCAAACTCAGCAGTGTGCGCCCGTGACGCTGACCTTGCCGGTCGTGGGGGCGGCGACGTTTGACAGGATCGCGGAAAATGAACGAGTGGCGACGCGAGCGAAGGAGATTCAGAGCGCCGATTTACAGTTGCAGGTGCGCAATGCCGTCCGCCGCAATGACTGGGAGCGGGCGGCCGACTTAGTGAAGGAAATCCGCACGCTGGCCCAGGATAATCCCTGGTTGCAAGACGCTGTGACCCAAACAGAGGGTCTGCTCAACGCCCGTGATAAAGACCGCCTATCGCGGGAAAGCTATTACAGCAGCGAACGCATGAGAAAGCGCCAAACGTCCAAAGATGAACAGGCACACGACTATCACCCTGATCAGGAATGGCAGAAACCCCGGTATCAGTCGCGCAAACCGCAACAAGGGAAAAAAATGAGCAACGATCAAAGCCCGTTATTCCAGCAATTGCAGATTTCCCGAGTCACGGCTCGTGAACTGGGTGAGCAAACTGTGCAGATTTTGGAGGCCGGTTTCTACGTGACTCGTGCCGAAAAATATATTGATTTACGCCCGGACATCGAAGCCGCAATAAGCGGCACAGTAGCGTATCCGCCTGAGCAGAAATTGCCGCAGCATTCTGCCCCGCGTGGCACAACGCAGATTGACGTGCGCAACCAAACCAGCCTGGCCGCCTTCAATGACCTGACCGCTCAGGGCTTGAACCCGGCGATTCTTAATTTCGCTTCCGCGCTGGAACCGGGGGGTGGCTTTCTCAGTGGGTCGCGGGCGCAAGAAGAATACTTGGCCCGTTCTTCCACTTTGTGGATGTGTCTGCGTCATCAAGCGATGTATGCCTACCATCACGCACCGGGCAATAACAACAATCCGTTTTATTCGGACTATGTGATTTATTCCCCACGAGTGATGGTGCTGCGCAACGATGACGGGAAATTGCTGGATAAGCCGTATCCCTGCGCCATTCTCACCTCGCCAGCAGTTCACGCCAACGGTGTTCGGCACTATATGCCGCAGCGCGTCGGTGAAATTAGTCCGGTCATGTGGAAACGGATTCTCAAGGTGCTCGCCGTGGCTGAACGTCATCAGCACGACAGTCTGGTCTTAGGTGCCTGGGGCTGTGGTGCATTTGGCAACGATGGCACTGAGATGGCCGGACTTTTCCACAAAGCGCTGGCAGAAAACTTTCAAGGTGTCTTCCGGCATATCGTGTTTGCTATTACCGATTGGTCGGAAGAACGCCGCTTTATCAGGCCGTTTGAACGGGTATTTAAGCAGTAAAATCTTCGTACCCTTCTTTTAAAAGGGGGGATTATCTAATAAAGAGTAGCGATGGAGATTTTTGAAATGAGTCAGTCCATACAATGTTCACAGAAGCCGTTTCCGCAGAGTTTCTGGGTTGTTGATCAACTATTCTGTGCGGGTCACTATCCCGGTGACCTCGACCCTTTAATAAAGGATCGCAAGTTGCGCGGCTTGCTGGAATCCGGCATTCAACAAGTTATTAGTTTGATGGAACCCAATGAAACCGGACGTTATGGTCGCCCTTTCGACCCGTATCTGCCGCGCCTTCAAGAACTGGCTGATGAGCACGGAGTCGGTATCAAATACCTCTATATGTCTATTCCAGATGCATCGGTTCCGACACGAGCCGGAATGGAGGGAATTCTGGATAAAATTCACGAATCAGTCACTGGAAATATCCCGACTTATGTGCATTGTTGGGGAGGTCACGGACGCACGAGTACTGTCGTTGCCTGTTATCTAATGCAGCAGGGTCTCTCGCCCCAGAACGCTATTGCGCAAATCGAGAAATGGCGTTCTGATCTACCCAAAAATCATGATCCCTTTACCAGGAAACAGGCTGCTTTTATTCTGGAATGGCCACACCGGACTCAATAAATTTAGGTATACGGCAATGTCTTGGCAGAACTGGGTCTGAATAATCCGAATGCGCTATCCCGTGCCACGCTCTGCCTGAATGATGCGGCTACAATGGGAATCGTAGGAGTAGTTGACGATTTCTCCGCTCTTGATCTTCTCAATCGCTTCATCGATGATGAAAAGTGGAACCAGAAACCATTCGCGGGGCATAACCGGGTTGCCGAATCGGTCCTGAATTTCAATATCCAGCTTTGCAGACTCAAAAAATCGGTGGATCAGGTTTTCCAGTCTGGCGCGGTTGATGTTTGATAGCTCATAAGTGGCCACAACTTCTACATCAGCCAGCAAAAAGGTGGGATCGAGCTTTGCATTCGCGATGCGCTTGTTGACATCGCCGCTGGTTACGCCGATTTTATGAATAACATCCCGGTGTTCTTTAATCAGGGGATAATCTGATTGGCTTCTGAGGATATAGATGGTGCCGCTGGCGGTGTCGCCTTCTTCCGTTTCATCAGAGAATAACGGCCCCGCAAAGGGGTCTGTGATCCTCCGGCCAGCTTCATCTTTATACAATGCTCTTTGCAGGGATCGACGTAGCAAATTGCTTTCCGTGCCGTTATCGTAGATGACCCGCAGGCGGGCATCGGTTTCGCCGTTGGGGGCTTTAATATCTTCTCCCATTTCTGCCACATAAGCTTTCTGACCGCCAATAATAAAGAATTCTCCAAGCCTGATTTGGGCGTTGTCCTTGTATTCGCGGGTTTTTCGCTCCCCGGATTTCAGTTCTTTCTGTACCTTCGCGAACAGTGGCTTGAATTTATTAAAATCCAGACAGGGCGCACGTTGTGCAATTTCTTCGGTAGACTTGATTTCAGCGCGAGGGCGAACATGAGTAAGCTGGGTAATATCTTTGTCGCCCGATTTTAAAGCGCCCAATTCTGCAAGAATTTCATCGTCATCAAGATCATCCGGCAGATCATTTTGCACGGTCAGTTCTGCTTTAAGCAGACCCTGCTGATCCAAACCGGTCAGCGCGGCACGGCATTCTTCGGATGCGCGGATTTTATCCAGCCGCACGGCATAAAGCCGCTCAAAAATATCCCGGTCTTCCCCATGCGCAGGCAGGCGGCCATGCTGTTCAACGAAGCGTTGAATATCCTCAAATCCGGCAATGATCCTTTCTTCACGAGGCGTCCGGGTTGAAATTGTCTGGTTTGGCGCAGAAAATTCATCAAGTTCAGCGCGTAGTTCATCAAGATCAATATCACTCATAGCGACCTTCATCTTTGTATCTGACGAAAGCAGCAGCGCCTTCAGCCATGCGCTTTTCCCACGGGTCTGGAGAGTCGATGAATGGCAAACGCCCACGCTCTTTTTTGAATTTTACAGCGCGAATCGCTAGTTCTTTGGCTTCTTCCGGCGATAGCTTGGTTTTCCGCCCGGCAATCACCGCCGCGACTTGTTTCAGGCGGTCCTCGTTCATGGCTTTGGACAGAATGGCGTAGGCTTCGCTAAATGGGTTGATCCGGTCAATCAGGTCTATATTCAGTTCTCGGACATCCATGGCAAACTTGCGGATACCATCAATCAGTGCGGTATTCCCGCTTTTTTGTCGCTCGTTATCCGCGTTAAGGATTTTTTTTGCCTGCTGAGTCAGATTGAGTGCGGCGATGGCTTGTTGCCGCACGGCTTCCTGATCGTCTTCATCGAGTTCCGGGTATTTATCTTTGACGATCTTGCCCATGCGCAATTGGGTGAGTTCTTCGGGCATTATTTCGGAATCAAATAAACCGCGTTCAAGCGCAGTTTTATCCTGAACGAAGGCGGCAATCACTTCATTCAAATCCTCCTGGCAAATGCGCGAGGCTTCCTTGCTTTTTGGTTCAGTCAGCCCTTTAATTTCTATTTTGAATTGACCGGTGCTTTCATTAAATCCGATATTTTCTCTCAAAGGATCGTAGTCGCCTTTGCCGTAATCAAAGCCTTCTATCGGTCCATTAGTGGGGTTCTTTGGCGTGAAATTAAACTTTGGTGCAAGCACTTGTTCCATCAACAGGCTTGCGGCAATGGCTTTCAGCGTATCGTTTACTGCTTCGGTTACTTTCTCTTCCGAGGCATCGGGTTCGGCAATCAGGTTAGTGAAGCGGGCGCAGGTCTTGCCTTGGGCATCCCGCGTGGCACGTCCGATAATCTGGATGATTTCGGTCAAACTAGAACGGTAGCCGATGGTTAAAGCATGTTCGCACCAAATCCAGTCAAACCCTTCCTTGGCCATGCCGAGGGCGATAATCACATCCACATGGTCGCGGTTCTCCTTTTGCGCGGGGTCTTTGAGCGCTGTTAAAACCATCGAATGACGCTCCGGCCCGTCATCGACCAGATCAGCAACCTTCAGAAGGCGTCCATCGGCGCGTTCCACAAGGTCAAATCCCGTCACGGGGTCTTTACCTTTCCAGGTTCCCATCGCGTGCATGATTTCGCCGACTTCGGTATTTTTGCCGCGCTGTGTGCTTTCCCGCGAATTGACGTTCGGAATATGGACAATAGTTTTCAGGTTAATATCGAGAACATCGGCAATTTCATCAACGTAGGAGCCGGAGTAGAAATAATAGCCAATATCCAACTGCTTCAGATATTGGTAGCCGTTGAGTTGTTCGTAATAGGTATAGGTGACAGATTCAAATTTGGATTCATCTTGCGGCGCAAGGACGGCTTCGGCATCGCCCCGGAAATAGGAACCGGTCATGGCGACGATATGCGCTTTGTCCCGCGCCATGAACTTGCCCAGATGAACGCCCAGTTTGTTATCCGGGTTGGCGCTGACATGGTGAAATTCATCCACCGCAATCAGGCAACTATCGAAGGCTTCTACACCCAGGCGATCCACTGAAAAACGAAAGGTGGCATGGGTGCAAACTAAAGTGCGGTCAGGGCCTTTAAGGAAGGCTTCTACCGATCCCACCATGCCGCCATTATCATCCCCTGGCGCATTGCAAAGATTCCATTGTGGGGCGACTTCCCAGTTGGCCCAGAAGCCGTATTTAGAAAGCGGCTCATTATTAAAACTCGAACCGATAGATCTTTCTGGCACCACGATGATGGCTTTTTTCAGCCCCTGGTTATGCAGTTTATCCAATGCAATAAACATCAGCGCCCGGCTTTTTCCAGAGGCAGGCGGAGATTTAATAAGTAAATATTGCTCGCCGCGCTTTTCATAAGCGCGCTCTTGCATGACTCGCATACCCATTTCATTGGCCTTGGTGGAACTGCCATTACAGGCATAATTCACCGATACGGAAGGGATGGATTTGATGCTTGTCATGCTTTTGCGGCCTTTGTTTTTCGTGAAACCACTATTTTCTGTTCAGCGATCATTTTGGTGTAGAGATCAAACAGCTTTTCCAGCCGTTCGGTATCATTTTTGAAGCGCCGACCAATGTAGATGCGTTCCAGAACTTCGTCATTGCGTTCATGGGCATGGCGCAGGTTTTCGGGCATATTATCAGGGTCGTATAAATCCGCGATGGTGGCGGGGAAATGTGCCTCCCGCGCCAGCAAAATATCCTCTGCGCAGCGGGTCAAATCGGCTTTGTTTTTCTCAGTGAGCGGTGGAGCGGGAAATGTGTTCCAGCCTAGAGTATTGGAATACGAATAGCGCATTTCTAAGCGCCCACAGATCGTACCAATCCAGATAATGTGCAAGCGTGAAGCAATTAACGCCATATTCCAAAGAGGTGCATCGTATAGAGCAAACGCTTTGTTGTGAACAACAGCACGGCTGCTTGTTAAATCTACTGGTAAGTAAAATCTATTTTCTGAGCTAACTATAGGCACAACCAAGAGATCGTTATTCGCTTCATACTGATCACGAAATTTGTAAGGTGTATTTGCCAGTTTCTGAGCTTGTACATCAGACTTTTTTTCCATACGCGCTCTTTGAACATTCTCGACTCGCTGCCGAATAGCTGGAATAGATAGTGCACGTTCTTTATTCTGATCTGTAATCCAAATACAGCCCCTTGGAAGACCTGATACGAGTTCTTTTGATCCATATAATGGGCGTATAAAGTGAGCAATTTCTTCGCTCTCTTGAGTTAGAATTTTAACTTCTTGGGGGGTAAGCATAAGCTCATTAGCGTAGTAAGGATGATTGCCAAATTGCATAGGTGTCCTTTCATCAATCACCTTGTTATTCGGGGACACAAATATGTTTGCTGCTGGAACCAGATATGCATTTATATTCTGTACATCTTTTACAGTTATTCTGCCTCCATCTTCGACAGTAAAAATTTTACGGACTGATGCTTTTTTCTTTGTAATACCGATTATTGATACGGTTACTCCGGCATTGTTGCTTGCAAGATTAGACCATTTAAAAGAGGTGTAAGCAAATGCAATATGAATATCCTTCTTGAAAATTGCAGGCCAAAGAGCCGAAACCTGAATACCTTGACAAATAGAATTAGTAGCAACAAAAGCGCTGTCAGCAAGAGTAGCAGACATAAAATCAGCAGCTTTAATAAACCAACCGCTCACATAATCTAACGCAAGAGTATCTTTTGTTCTTCCTGCAAAAGCAGTTTTCAATTCATTTTTTTGGTCTTCAGTTTGATATTTCCGCCCTAAATAAGGAGGATTTCCGCAGATATAAGTTTCCCCACCTTCATTCTCAAAATCGATTTGTGCTTGGTCGAGTGGTGTGTTGAATAAATCGTCGCCTTGCAGCTTTACGCCGGCACCAGTAAGCGGACAGATAGAGAGCCAATCCAGTCTCAGGGCATTGCCGCAGGTAATCCAGTTCTGCGCATCCAGCGGCAGAAACTCAGCTAACGCTTCTTTTTGGCCGCGATAGAGAATGTCACACTGATATTCGGCAATAATCAGGGCAAGACGCGCAATTTCTGCCGGAAAATCACGCAGTTCAATCCCACGAAAATTAGTCAGCGGAATGTCTGTTCGGCGGTCAGACTCACCGCGCCGTTTATTAATTTCTGCCTCAATCGCCCGCATTTCTTTATAAGCAATCACCAGGAAATTACCGGAGCCACACGCGGGGTCAAAGACCCGTATCCGCGCCATACGTTTGCGGAGGTTCAGAAGCTTTTGCGAGCTGTCTCCGGCAGCTTCAAGCTGTCCACGCAAATCATCCAGAAAGAGCGGGTTTAAAACCTTCAGGATATTCGGCACGCTCGTATAATGCATACCCAATGCCCCGCGCTCATCATCATCAGCCACGGCCTGAATCATGGAGCCGAAAATATCCGGGTTGATCTTCTTCCAGTCCAGGTTCCCGACATGGAGAAGATAGCTGCGGGCTATCTTGCTAAAACACGGAGTTGCTGTACTGCCTGAAAAAAGACCGCCATTCACATAAGGAAAGGTATCCGCCCAACGGGGCAACTTTGCGGCGGCACGATTCGCCACGGGGGTATTCATCGCCCGGAAGATTTCGCCGATGACTTCGTGCGTATTTGAGGAATCCTTCGCGCTCATTTGTTCAATAGTGGCGGTGAACAGTCCCGCGCCATTAAAAATGTCGGTATCTTCCGCAAAAAAGCAGAAAATCAGCCGCGCCATAAAATGGTTCATATCATGGCGGCGCTGTTTTGTTCCCCATTCGGGGTTGTCTTTCAACAGCTCCACATACAACTTGTTCAGGCGACTGGTTGCCCGAATATCAAAAGCATTTTCGGTGATCTGTTTGACCGTACTAATCCCCGCCAGCGGCAGGAAAAAACCGAAATGATTGGGGAAATCCTTAAAGGCACAGGCAAAGGTTTCGCCACTGGTCAAGTCTTCGGCCTGAAACTCTTCACCATCGGTGGCGACAATGAATTTCACTTTCTGCTTTACTGTGGCCGCGCTGTTCCGCAGTTTATCCAGCTTATTCAGCACCTCACCCACGCGACAAGACATCATGTGAATGCTATTGTGCTGAATCACCGCGCCTTCAATATCGGTTTTATGCTTATTGCCACTTATAAGGCGTTGAATCGTTGTCGGCTTATTGCCGAAAGCTTCCAAAAACGCATAGGGGAACTCAGCGGCATCAAAGGGCTGCTCCGCGAGTTTGGATATGGCCTCCTCAATTTCTACCGCGTTCAAAGCAACACCTCGTCAAAATCCAAGTAAAACTGCCGCTAAATCTCAGGGCGTATAACCGGGAATCCGGCTCAAATCCACCTCATCAATCTGCTCGGGCGGTAAATATTCGCGGGCGTAATCCAGCCAGACGCCCTGGCGAATGAAGACATCGAACAGATCCGCATCGATATGGTGATCCTGCACCATCCGGCCGAGAATAGTCAGCGCCTCACTGAGCAGCTTGCCGGGTTTATAAGGACGGTCGCGAGCGGTCAGCGCCTCGTACACATCAGCCAGGCAGATAATCCGCGCCGGCACCGGCAGCGTCGCTTCACTCAGACCACGATGATAACCCGTACCATCCAGCCGTTCGTGGTGGCAACCCGCGTATTCAGCCACATTCCGCAGCGTTTTCGGCCACGGCAGGCTATTGAGCATCCGCATGGTCAGCGCCACATGTTCCTCAATAATGGCGCGGTCACTGGCATTCAGCGTACCCCTGGCAATGCAGAGATTGTCGATTTCTTCTTCAGACAGAAAAGCCTGTTCCTGACCATCGGCACCGATCCAGCGCCGGGTGGCGATATGGCGGATACGTTCCTTGGCGGCCTTATCCATAAACTCGCCGCCGATATTGCTTTGGCGCACATACTCCCGGTCGGCGTCCAGTTCGGCGAGTTGTTGCGCCCAGCGTTGTTCCAGGGCAAGAAGCGCCGTCGGATCGCTGCATTCCAGGATCGCCAGTTTTTCCTTCAGAAAGGCAATTTCCAGATCGCGCCTGAGCACCTCAAAGCGGGTATCGATCAGGTGAATGCGGTCGAAAATGGTTTCCAGCTTGGTCGATTTATCAACGACATGCACCGGCGTGGTGATTTTGCCGCAATCGTGCAGAAGTCCGGCAATCTTGATTTCGTAAAGCTCTTCAGGCGTCGGGCGAAACATCTTGAGTTTGCCCTGTTCGGAGTGGCGGGCGACCTCGGCAATCATCATCGTCAGGATTGGCACGCGCTGGCAGTGTGCGCCGGTATAGGGCGATTTGTGGTCGATGGCGGTGTTGATCAGTTCGATGAGCGACTCGAACAGGTTTTTCAGTTGCAGAATGAGGTGCTGGTTGGTCAGGGCAATAGCCGCTTGAGAAGCCAGAGATTCGGCAATCTGGCGGTCAGCGACCGAGAAGGTACCGACTTCCCCGGTTTCCGGATTCACGGCGTTGATGAGCTGGAAAACGCCGATGATATGGTTTTCATGGTTCTTCATCGGCACGGTCAGGAAGGAACGGGAGCGGTATCCGGTGCGCTGATCGAAACGATGCGTGCCAGAGAAATCGAACTCCTGTCCGGCATAGGCATAGGCATCGTCAATGACCACGGTGACATCGTTTAGCACCGCATAAGTGACCACCATCCCCGTATTCGGTTGGCCTTGCGCATCGTAGAGCGAGATTGGCGGGAAGGGGATAGGTGCTCCGGTCGCGCCGCCCAAATGCAGATTGAGCGAGTCGTTATGCAACACTTCAAAAAACAGTTGATGGGTATCTTCGTCAAGCCGGTACAGGGTGCCGCCATCGGCATTCAGCAACGTCTTGGCCGCTACCAGAATGGTTTCCAGCAGCTTGGCCTTATCCCGTTCTTTGGACAACGCGATGCCGATGCGGTTAAGTTGCTCTAGGCGTTGCAGCGGATTGCTGGAATGGGATGGATGCATAAATGCTCCCTCGGTGGCGGGCCAAACAGAATTCAGGCAGATTTTCCATATTATAGCAATGCCGTGCTCTACAACTATGGAGCGGTCGAAGATCAGACTTTTTAGCGTAGCAAAGAGTCTTGTGCGTAGAAGTTGCGGCTTGGGTTAAAATCATTAACAGCAATTCTGCATCCATTCCATTCTGGTTGACTCTCATGAACCGATTCCGCCGCTGTTGGTTGACGACCTTGGTTGCCGCATTGCTGGCCGGGTGTGCGCCGACCAGCGAACTGTTGCGCGACGATCCTGACCCGCTGGAAGGCTACAACCGCGCCATGTTTGAAGTAAATGACGCCGTGGACAAGGCAATCTTCAAGCCGGTCGCCCAGGTTTACCAAAAAGCGCTCCCCGATCCGGTCATCACCAGCGTCGGCCACTTCTTCAGCAACCTGAATGACGTTGTGGTGCTGGTCAATGACGTGCTGCAATTCAAATTACACCAGGCGGCGAAGGACAGCAGCCGCATTGTCTTCAACACGACCTTTGGCGTTCTGGGTCTGTTCGATGTCGCCACCCGCATGGAACTGCCCAAAAATCGCGAGGATTTCGGGCAAACCCTGGGATTCTGGGGATTTAGCGAGGGTTACTACATTGTGTTGCCGTTACTGGGATCAAGTACGGTGCGCGACAGCTTCGGCTTGGTCGGTGATTTCATGGTCAATCCCATCGACTGGGCAACCGATTCCAGTTCCGTGGAATGGAGCCTGTGGGGCTTGAATCTGATCAACCGGCGGGCCGGGTTGTTGCAATTGGAGTTAGCGTTTGCCGACGCCCAGATTGATCCCTATTCATTCCGGCGCAGCGCTTACCTGCAACAGCGGCGCAATCTGGTGTACGACGGCCAGCCGCCCCCACTCGATTTCGATTTCACCGATCCCGATAATCCCCTCGAATAATCTCCTCTGATGAGCTACCGACAAATCTGGATCAGGAGTCTGCTGCGCCTGATAGCCTTCCTGCCGCTACCCTGGGTTCACGCCCTGGGCGCAGCGCTGGGCTGGATGCTATGGCGGATGACCCACAGTCGTTACCGGCAAGTCGCCGAGCGGAATCTGGAGCTATGCTTTCCTGAGTGGTCCAGCGCCGAGCGGAATGCGGCGTTGCGCCAGAATTTGATGGAAGCGGGCAAGGGCCTGCTGGAATTGGCCCCGCTCTGGTGTTGGCCCGGTGAGCGGGTGCTAGGGCTGGTTCAAGGTCCAGTGGTGGGTGAGGAGGCGCTGGCCGAGGCGGTGCACCGTGGGCAGGGCGCGATCCTGATGACGCCCCATCTCGGCGCGTGGGAGATGGCCGGTCTCTACTATTCCAGTCGCCTGCCGTTGACGATTCTCTATCGCCCGAGTCGGTCGGGACTGGATGAGATCAGCCGCCAGGGACGTGGCCGGGTGGGCGGTAAGGTGGTGGCGACGGACGCTGCCGGGGTGCGCGCCTTGTTGACTGCCCTGCACAGCGGTGAAGTCCTCGGTATTCTCCCCGACCAGGACCCCGGTCTTGACAGCGGCCTGTTCGCGCCGTTCTTTGGCATCCCGGCCAACACCATCACGCTGGTGTCGCGGCTGGCGCGTAAAACCGGCGTCCCGGTATTTCTGACCTGGGCGGAACGATTGCCACAGGGTCAGGGTTATGCGTTGCATTTGCGGGCGCTGCCGGAAGTGACAGCGGCGACTTCCCTCGAAGCCTCCGTAGCAGCGATCAATCAGGGAATTGAAGCGGCGGTGCGCTCGCTGCCGGAACAGTATTTATGGGCCTACAAACGCTTTAAAACCCAGCCGCCCGGAGCGCCTGGACTTTATTAAACAT
Source organism: Pseudomonadota bacterium (assembly GCA_030917925.1). Lineage (GTDB taxonomy): Bacteria > Pseudomonadota > Gammaproteobacteria > Competibacterales > Competibacteraceae > UBA2383. Next base: position 2,807 of record JAUPTV010000219.1, on the reverse strand, counting down.
CATTAAACATCGATTTACGCCACCACAGGAGATTCATCATGACCAGCAACACCGGATTATTGTGCGCATTCATTCTGGCTATCGGCTCTGGCGCGGCGCAGGCCGCTGATCCGCCGATCACCATTAGCACCGGCAAAAGCGGCGGCGGCTATAACACCATCGGCGAGCGCCTGAAAAGCGTACTGGCCGAACAGGAACTGTCCGCGCAAGTGTTGACCAGCGCCGGCTCCCTCGAAAACCTCAACCGCCTGGCCGATCCCCAAAGTCCGGTCAGTGTGGGACTCACGCAGGCCGACGCCTTGAAGTACTACCTCAAGGATCATCCCGATTTCGCGGATCAGTTCATCAGTCTTGGGGAGATCGGCAAGGAATGCGTGTTCATCGTCACCGGCAAGAACAGCGATTTGAAAAGCGACAGCGACTTGCAGCAACCGGGCAAGGGTCGGTTGATCGCCGTCCAGTCGCCCAATAGCGGCGTGGCGGTGACGTGGGAATACATGACTCGGCTGGAACCCGGTTTCAAGAATACCGCCCCGGCGTTTGTCGATGGCGCGGAAGCGCTGTTGCAGATCAAGAGCGGCGGCGCATCCAGCAAGATTCAGGCGGCCATGGTCGTGCAAAAGCCGATGGCCAAATCCACCGAGATGCAGGTCGTGCTGGAAAATCCCAAGGATTTCCGGCTGATTCCGGTCAAGGACTGGGATTTGAACGACAAACTCCCGGATGGCAGCGCTGTCTACACGTTTGAAAGCGTCACGGTGGCCGAGAAGAAATGGGGCTTTGATACGGCAGTGGATACGATCTGCACCCGGGGGCTGATGCTGGCTAACAAGAACAAGTTGACGGCGGACCAGCGGACTCGTTTGGCCAAGGTGATGCTGCTGGCCGCCAGTCGGGTCGTCGGGGAAACCGGAAAGTGATTCGCTCAATCAAGCTGTCGATGGATCTCAACCATGCCGCATGACATTGCGCTGATTACGACTATTGCCGTCAGCCTCGGGCTGGCCCTGGTGATGGGACTCATCGCAGTGCGCCTCAAACTGCCCGCGCTGGTCGGTTACCTGATTGCGGGTGTGATGATTGGTCCGGCCACGCCTGGTTTTGTCGCCAATGTCGAACTGTCCAGCCAACTCGCGGAAATCGGCATTATGTTGCTGATGTTCGGGGTGGGTCTGCACTTTTCGCTGGATGACCTGTTAGCAGTCCGCCGCATTGCTTTGCCGGGAGCGATTGCTCAAATCAGCGTCGCGACCCTGCTCGGCATAGCGTTGGCGATGAGCTGGGGTTGGAGTTTTGGTGCGGGACTGGTGTTTGGTCTGGCGCTGTCGGTGGCCAGTACGGTGGTGTTGCTCAGGGCGTTGGAACAACGCGGCATTCTCCAAACCGCGAACGGTCAGATCGCCGTCGGCTGGCTGGTGGTTGAAGATCTGGTGATGGTGTTGGTGCTGGTCGTGCTGCCCCCGTTATCTGGTTGGCTCGGCGGCTCGGGCAATCCGGCAGAGTCGGTGACAAGTGGCGATTTACTCAAAACGCTGTTCCTGACGCTCGGCGGGATTTCGCTGTTCATCGCCCTGATGCTGTTTGCCGGTCGCCGGATTCTGCCGTGGCTGCTTTGGCAGGTGGCGGGTACCGGATCCCGTGAACTGTTTACGTTGGCGGTGATCGCCGCAGCGGTCGGGATCGCTTACGGCTCGGCGGAACTGTTCGGAGTTTCCTTCGCACTGGGCGCGTTTTTCGCCGGCATGGTCCTGAGGGAATCGCCGCTCAGTCATCGCGCTGCGCACGAGTCGCTACCGCTACGCGACGCCTTTTCGGTGTTGTTCTTCGTCTCGGTCGGCATGTTGTTCGATCCGCGCATCCTGATTGAACAGCCGCTGCCCCTGTTGGCGGTGGTTGCAATCATTGTGGTGGGGAAATCATTGGCGGCGCTGCTGCTGGTGCTGGCCTTGCGCTATCCGCTCCATACCGCGCTGACCGTGGCTGTCAGCCTCGCGCAAATTGGCGAGTTTTCTTTCATTCTGGTGGGACTGGGAGTGTCGCTGAATATTTTGCCGCAGGAGGGACAAAGCCTGATTCTGGCGGGTGCCATCATTTCAATAGCCATCAATCCTTTTGTTTTTCAAATTATTGAACCGATACAAGCCTGGCTCGGCTCCCGTTTCCGACTGGCTCAGACTTTGGAGCATCTGGCGGATCCGTTAGCCGAATTGCCGATGAGCGTTCCGTCGGATCAGGTAACGGGTCATGTATTACTGGTCGGTTATGGGCGGGTGGGTCGACGGATTGGCGAGGCGCTGACGGAGCGTGGGTTGCCGCTGGTCGTCGCTGAACAAAATCGGGATCAGGTCGAACAGTTGCGCGAACGCGGCATTCATGCGGTCGTCGGCGATGCTTCAATCCCGTCAGTGTTGATTCAGGCGCACGTAGCGCGGGCCGGTCTGCTGGTGATTGCAACGCCTGATACCGTTCGCGCCCGCCGCATGATTGACATTGCGCGGATGCTGAATCCCCAAATCAAGACACTGGTTCGCACCCACAGCGAAGAAGAGGCGGTGCTATTGCGGAATGAGCAGGCCGGAACGGTGTTTTTGGGCGAAGAGCAACTGGCGCTCAGTATGATCCGGCAGGCGCTGGCGGATATCACCGTTAAACCGGAGGAACCGGGTTGAAGCGCTAACCTTGGAGGCCCCATGTCCGCGGTGATGAAAGCCCAGTTGTATGAAGAAGATTTGTATGCCGAACTGGAAGCCTTGCCGGAACGCCTGACCGGCGAGATTATCAATGGCAGGTTGTACGCCCAGCCACGT
>JAUPTV010000218.1 GCA_030917925.1 Pseudomonadota bacterium | reverse complement strand
ATCCGCGCCCCGGCACCCCGAGCAGGCGCGGCAAAAAACCTAGATCTCCGTGCGGGATGCGCCAGTCTGCCGATCCTGCAACACGCAAACTCAACACGCACCTCAGAACGCCGTCCAAGCCGTCTAAAACGCCAACAGCGGCGTTTAAACCAGAGAACCATTAAAAGATACCGCCTAACCCGCCAACCGCCGCAGAACGGCTCCCAGACGCCTTAACGACGATTCGCGAGAAAACCCAGAAAAAGACGGTTTTCCAAAACGGCATTTTGACGGTCAGCAGCCCTAACCTCTTCCGGCAACACGCCCAAGGGTGCAAAAAGACGGCTCTCCAACGTGGCGTTTTAACGGTCTCAACCTGCGAACAACGAGCCGCAGCACTCGAATGCCCCCACAACCGCCTGCAACCGCCATAAAACCGCTTCAATCCATCCGAACACCATAATCCAAACCCTCTCCACAAACCCCGCTCAAATCGCCGATTTGACGCCTTAACGTGGATTCAGGAAAAATCGGACCTGATCCTTCACTGTTCCGACCGGGCCGCAGCAATCAGGCTCTGGATAACCGTCCGGGCGGTCGCTTCCGGGATTCCCTGCGCCCGTGCCTTTTCCACAAACTGGGCGATCACGACCGCTTCCCGGTCAGCATCGACCACCGGCAAACCCGCCGCCCGTTTCACCCCGCCAATTTCCCGAGCCACCGCTAACCGGTCGGCAATGGCTTGCACGATCCGTGCGTCGATCTCATCAATACGGTCCCGAAACGTCTCCAAGCGGTGTATCGTCAATTCCGTACCGGCCTTCTCGGCCCACCCACTGAGGGGCATCAACGCTAATCCGCTCAAACCGGCCCCCATCAATCCACACCCTATCGCTTTCATCCGCTATCCTACCTTTAATTCGCTGTTCACCCACAAAACCGGAATCTGGAAACCCGTTACCATGGCTTGGTTCTATCTGATCATCGCTGGACTGTTTGAAATCGGCTGGCCGGTCGGCTTGAAGCTGTCACAAACCCCTGGCCGGTGGATCCTGGGCGTGATTATTGCGGTCGCCTGCATGACCGCCAGCGGCGCGTTCCTCTGGCTCGCCCAGCGCACCCTCCCCATCGGCACTGCTTACGCCGTCTGGACGGGCATTGGTGCCACCGGAACCTTCGTCGTGGGCATTCTGTACTACGGCGATTCCGCCAACGCTTGGCGGATGGTGTCCGTCGGCTTGATTGTGGCCGGGATCATTGGCCTGAAACTGACGCACGGTGCGGATTGAACACTACGTCGCCATCAAGCCTGTGCGTCCAAATAGCGCCCACAACAGGCGGAATAGGGTTTGGCGATATCGCGGGGACATTGATCGAACAGTTTCAAAGGCAACTTCCAAAGCAACCCGTGTCCAGCAAGTCCATCCGAACGCGGGTCTGTGATTCCGGGTTGAATGTTCCATACTATCCCCCCGAAGCAGAAACCCCTCACTTCATATCAGGATCGACTCGGCCATGAACGAAGCAACTGAAATGTCCGGCCCGGAACTCTACGCCGCCCTGCAACAAATGGCGATGACCCTTATGGCGCAAGGTGCGGAACCCAGCGGTATTGCCTGGACCATGCTGGTCCAAGGCGTTCAAGCCGCTGCGCAAATGGACATTCCCGAGGACGAGGTGCGCAAGCTGCTGGATCAGGCCATTGCGTCGGCGTACCGGCTGCAAGCTCCCGATCCATCAATCGCGGCTTGAGGTCGCCGCCAGCGCCCACAAATAGAACGACGCGACTGTGCCGTAAGGCCGGTAGCGGTCCCGATAGCCGGTAAATTGCGCCTTGCCGAGTTTCTCCAACCCATAGAGGCGCTGCATCCCGCGTCGGATCGCTTGGTCGCCCCAACTCACTACGTCCGGCCGACCCAAGGCGAAGATCAGCAGCATTTCCGCTGTCCACACGCCCACCCCCGGTAAGGCGGTCAGTGTCTGAATCACTGCCGCATCCGGTTGGGTCAGCAGACTGTCCAGATCCAGTGCGCCGCTGATCACCTGTTGGGCAATATGGTGAAGCCATTCAGCCTTGCGTTGCGGCAAGCCGCAGGCGCGTAGTGCTTCGAGAGAGGTTGAGGCCAGTTGTGTGGGGGTGAGATCGCCCACCTGAGTACGCAGTCGTCGCCAGACGGTCGCGGCGGCGGCATTGGAAATTTGTTGCGAGACGAGGCTGTGCGCCAGCGCCGTCCAGAGATCGGGTTGCACTTCGCGTTCAATCCGCCCGAGACGTTCAATGGCCGCGCCCAGTACCAGATCACGGTCGGTCAAGTGGGCGATTTCTATCGGGCCATAGGGAAAATAGGGCATAACGTGTGGGAAATAATTCGCTCACTGAGTGGAAAAGACCGTACACGGCCCGGTTCAGGCGAATTTACTTCTAAACATGAAGTAAACCGCCCCGACCAGGCACAGACCCGCCCATAAATAATCCAGCTTCAGCGGTTCTTTCAAATACAGGACAGAAAACGGGACAAAGATCGACAGCGTGATCACTTCCTGCAGGATTTTCAACTGGCCGACCGAGAGAACGCTATAACCGATCCGATTGGCCGGTACCTGAAATAAATACTCAAACAGCGCAATCCCCCAACTGACCAACGCCGCAATGATCCACGGCTTGTTGTTCAACTCTTTGAGATGCGCATACCAGGCAAAGGTCATAAACACATTACTGCATATCAGCAGCAAAATAGCCGTGAGAACAGGATTCATATCGGGTGATTAACGCTGCATAGCCAGATAAACGCTTATTCTAACCCCGATAGACGCTGATCGTGCCATAACATGCTGTTCCAAGGTCACGCGGATATATTCACTCAGCGCCCGCCGATCAAGCGAGTAAACGCAGACCACCGCTATACGGAGCGGCAGCCGCTTTATGGGATTTAGTGTGTTAAACGCTAGTGGTCTGTCATGTTTGAATTTGTGGATAAAGTCGCCTGAGTTTGATCCGGGCATCGGGGGTCGTGAATTGCCAATCCACCCCCTTCT
>JAUPTV010000217.1 GCA_030917925.1 Pseudomonadota bacterium | reverse complement strand
TCTTACGAGCTGACAGCCGGGAAAGACCGGCACCTAACGTCAAAGGCTGACCGAGCGTTGCTCGGTTCGCTCTACCTCCCCGGCCTGAAGGCCGGGGTCTCTCGCGGAGAATCTGATGAAAGACGAATACGATTTTACAGGGGCAGAGCAAGGAAAATTCTATAGACCAATTGAAGAATTGGATATACCAATTTATCTTGATAAAGAAGTTAAAGATTTTTTTGTTCAAAAAATGCGTAGAGCAAGACAACCTCTTTCATTAAGTGAAATTGTCAACTCATTGTTAAAAAAAGATATTGAGATTTCAGAAAAACTAGCGCAATAGTGTGGTTTAGTGAAGCATAAACCTGCCTAACACTCATGTCGTCGGAACGTCACCCCGGATGATGAAAGCCATGTACTTTCATGGCAACAACAAATTTTAATTTGGAAGCATTCGTGAAAGAATACCCGTTTATAATACAGTTAATAGATGAAGGATATGCTGTATCTTTTAATGATACTGGATTAGGAAAAAAATTGGTTATTGTTTGTAATGAAGGCGGTCAACTGATTATGTTTGCTAGGGGTAGAATGTCTTATCAAAAAATGATGACCAAATTAGAATCATATGCCAAAGATCTTCTTGAAAATGGTATGTCAAATGATGAAGTTAATGGCGTCAGAGAAAAAATTTGGTAAATGGCTAGCCGGCCAGCCAGGAACCCAGGTAGTGAATGCCGACATTGATGTTGTTGCGCAGGCCGGTCTCGGTACCGGAGTTTCTCAGCCATCCAGATTGTGTGGAAGTACTGGTTTAGCGGCAAGTCTGAAACCGCCAAACAGGCTCATGGCGAGGATCAGCAACAGGAGGGAGCGCAGGCAGGGCAGATTCATCATCCGCAAACTCCGGGACTGCGCAGGTACAACAGAAAAATAATCGACATTCAGTTCCAGCAACGCGACGCCTTCCCCCGAACTGAGGGAAGGTATCGCCACGAATTAACGCTGGCGCACAACCTGATAAGCCCGAACCGGGTACGTCATCGGCACACTCCAGATATGCACCAGCCGACTGAACGGGAACACCAAGAACACGGTCAGCCCCAGAACTATATGCAACTTGAACAGGAAGCCAATTGGTCCAATCGCAACGACCGCCTCCAAGGGATCGAAAGTCACAACATTCCGCGCCCATTGCATCAACAGCAACATATTCCCGCCGTCCAGATGCATTAACGACAGCGGCACGGTCAACAGGCCGAGAATCAACTGCACATACAGCAGCAACAGAATGAAGATGTCCATTTTGGTACTGGTCGCCCGTACCCGTGGATCCGTCAATCGCCGCTTCACCAGCATCGTCAATCCGACAAAGCACATCACGCCGGCGATGCTGCCAGCGATGACGGCGAGAACCTGCTTGGCGGCGGCGGAAATACCCAAGGCGTGGAAAAGTTCCGGCGGAGTCAACAGGCCCACGAAGTGGCCGAAAAACAGCAACAAAATGCCAACATGAAACAGGTTGCTGGCCCAGCGCATGTTCTTGTTGCTGAGCATCTGACTGGAATGGGCTTTCCAGGTGAACTGGTCGCGGTCGAAGCGTACCAGACTGCCGAACAGAAACACCGCGCCGGCTAAGTAGGGATAGACGCCAAATAACAAAGTATCCAGGTAACTCATGATCGTTTGCCTCAACAAGTTTTTCCCCTCCTTGGCTAAGGAGGGGTGGCGCACCGCGCCGGGGTGGTTCGTCTAGCCTGACTGGACAGCGGGCTGTTGCCAAGAACCGGACGGGGGAACCCATTGCATCGGTTGCGGTGCGCCCGGCATCGGGCGGTTCATGCCACAACCTTCCTGATTCCCGAGAAACGTCACTGCTTCCTCTTCCCAAATCTGGTCCATATTCACCACGGTCTGATCCGGTCCCTCATCGGCGACCTGGCGGCGAATATCCGCAATATCCACCGGTTCGCCGACCAATGTGGACAACGCCTCAAACACGACGTGATAATCGCTGTCGCGTTCCGCCAGCCGAGCACCCAGCAACGCGATGATGTGCATGGCGTCCGCCAGCAGTTCCACGGCTTCTTCTTGCGGGCGTTGCGCTAGATACTCCAGAAACAGCGGGAGGTAGTCGGGCAATTCGCGGGCGTTCAGTTCAAAACCATGCTGCCGATAGACCTCCAGCAGATCGACCATCGCCTGACCGCGATCCCGCGATTCGCCGTGAAGGTGTTCAAACAAATGCAGCGACAGCACCCGGCCTCGGTCAAACAACCGGATATAGCGCTCCTGCAATTCCATCACATCGGTTTGCGCCATTTGCCGCATCAGCGTCCGCAACGCCTGGCGCTCCCGTTCCGGCAGCAGGCGCTCTTCTTCCAGGGCTTCAGCCATTTCACCCAGCGCCGCCTGCATCTCCGGGTGCGGATAGCACAACAGCGCGGACAGAACTTTCAGGGTTTTCATTCGGCTTTCTCCACCCGAATCGGACTGGCGCGGTGCATGGTGATTTTCTTGCCGCCGAACAGGTTGGTTTTATCGGTTCCCGGCGAACAGCCATTGCCGAAGCTGAACCCGCAACCGCCGCGTTCGCCAAAAGCGTCATAGGTGGCCGAGGCGTATTCCCGATGACTGGTGGGAATCACGAACCGATCTTCATAGTTCGCAATCGCCAGATAGCGGTACATGGATTCCACCTGATCGAGACGCAGATTGACGGCTTTCAACACATCGTCGCGGATTTCGCCATCGACGGTTTTAGCCCGCATATAGGCTCGCATCGCCAGCATCCGCTCCAGTGCCAGCTTGACCGGCTTTTCATCGCCCGCCGTCAGCAAATTCGCCAGATACTTCAATGGAATCCGCAGGGAACCGACATCGGGAATAATCCCGTTCATACCGATCTGGCCCGATTCGGCACGAGATTGAATCGGCGACAGCGCCGGCACATACCAAACCATTGGCAGCGTGCGGTACTCGGGATGCAATGGGAAAGCGATCTTCCAATCCATCGCCATCTTGTAGACCGGCGAATCCTGCGCGGCCTGCAACCAGGCGTCGGGAATACCGGCTTTGCGCGCCTCGGCCTGCACCACCGGATTGAACGGGTCGAGGAACATATCCAGTTGCGCCTGATAGAGACTCTGTTCATCAGCAACACTAGCGGCCTGCTCGATCTTATCCGCGTCATAGAGCAACACGCCCAAGTAACGGATACGACCCACGCAAGTTTCCGAACACACCGTCGGCTGACCGGATTCGATGCGCGGATAGCAGAAAATACACTTCTCCGACTTGCCGGTATTCCAGTTGTAGTAAATCTTCTTGTACGGACAACCGGAGACGCACATCCGCCAGCCTCGGCACTTGTCCTGATCGATCAGCACAATGCCATCTTCCTCACGCTTATAGATCGCGCCACTCGGGCACGAAGCGACGCACGCCGGATTCAGGCAGTGTTCACACAGGCGCGGCAAATACATCATGAAGGTATTTTCAAATTCGCCATACATCTCCTTCTGGATGCCCTCAAAGTTGTAATCCTTGGAGCGCTTGGCGAATTCGGTGCCGAGAATTTCCTCCCAGTTTGGCCCGCCCACAATTTTCTGCATCCGCTCGCCGCTAATGGCGGAACGAGGCCGGGCGACCGGCATGACTTTCGACTCGGGCGCATTCTGCAAATGCGCATAGTCGTAATCCCACGGCTCGTAATAATCATCAATGGCTGGCAGGTCGGGATTAGCGAAAATATTAGCCAGAATCCGCCACTTGCTGCCCTGCTTCGGCTCGATCTGACCATCTTTCCGGCGTTTCCAGCCGCCATTCCACTGCTTCTGATTCTCCCAATCCTTGGGATAGCCAATGCCAGGCTTGGTCTCGACATTATTAAACCAGGCGTATTCCATCCCGTCGCGGGAGGTCCAGACATTCTTGCAGGTCACGGAACAGGTATGGCAACCAATGCACTTGTCCAGGTTCAAGACCATGGCAATTTGTGCGCGTACTTTCATCTCTATAATCCTCTCGGTTCACCATCAAAAACACGACCGACAAGCATTAAATTTTCGTGTCTTTCGTGTCTTTCGTGGTTAACAACACTCGATCAATGTCCCGCCGCTTCAGTCTCAGCCGACTGCTCGTCATCCATCCAGTCGATCTTCGCCATCTTGCGGACAATGATGAATTCATCGCGGTTAGCGCCGACCGTGCCGTAATAGTTAAAACCGTAGCTCTGCTGGGCATAGCTGCCGATCATGTGCGTAGGCTTCAGGATGGTGCGCGTGACCGAGTTATGAATGCCGCCGCGCTGGCCGGTAATCTCGGAACCCGGCGTATTGATGATCTTCTCCTGCGCGTGGTACATCATCGACATCCCTTCCGGCACCCGCTGGCTGACCACGGCCCGCGCCGCAATCGCGCCATTCAGGTTGTAGGCTTCGATCCAGTCGTTATCCTCGATACCGGCCTGAGCGGCGTCCTTCTCGGAAATCCAGATGATCGGGCCACCGCGTGAGAGCGTGAGCATCAACAAGTTATCGGTGTAGGTGCTGTGAATGCCCCACTTCTGATGCGGAGTAATGAAGTTCAGCACGATTTCCTGATTACCATTAGGCCGTTGGCCAATGATCGGCGCGATGGTCTTCATGTCCACCGGTGGGCGGTAAGCGCACATCGCTTCGCCAAAGCCCAGCATCCACAGATGATCCTGATAGAACTGCTGACGACCGGTCACGGTGCGCCACGGGATCAATTCGTGAACGTTGGTATAGCCCGCGTTGTAGCTGACCTTCTCATCTTCCAGTCCCGACCAGGTGGGCGAGGAGATAATTTTGCGTGGCTGGGCCAGGATGTCGCGAAACCGGATTTTCTCGTGTTCCTTGGGCAGAGCCAGATGGCTATGATCGCGACCAGTGATCTTGCTCAACGCCGCCCACGCTTTCACGGCAACATGGCCATTAGTCTCCGGAGCCAGCATCATGATCATTTCTGCCGCATCAATATCGGTCTCAATGCGCGGACGCCCTTTGGAAACGCCCTCCTCCAGCACGGTGTAATTCAGCGATGCCAGCGCCTCGACCTCGTGCTCGGTATTCCAGGAAATCCCCTTGCCGCCGTTGCCCAATTTGTCCAGCAACGGACCCACGGAAGTGAACTTCTTGTAGGTATTGGGATAATCGCGTTCAACCACGATCATGCTCGGCGCGGTCTTGCCCGGAATCAGGTCGCATTCGCCCTTCTTCCAATCCTTCACATCCGGCATAGCCAACTCAGTCGGTGTGTCGTGATGGGTGGGCAGCGCGATAAGATCCTTCTCGACGCCCAGATGACCGGGACAGGTTTCCGAGAACGCCTTGGCAAGACCCTTGAAGATGTCCCAGTCGGTCCGCGATTCCCAGGCCGGATCAACGGCAGCAGACAGCGGATGAATGAACGGGTGCATGTCGCTGGTATTGAGGTCGTTCTTCTCATACCAGGTGGCGGTCGGCAGCACGATGTCGGAATACATGCAGGTCGTGGACATACGGAAGTCCAGCGTCACCAGCAAATCAAGTTTGCCTTGTGCGCCATCCCGCCACTTCACTTCCATGGGCTTTTCACCGCCTTCTTCGCCCAAATCCTTGCCTTGAACGCCGTGCGTCGTCCCCAATAGATATTTCAGGAAATACTCATGGCCCTTGCCGGAGGAGCCGAGCAGGTTCGAGCGCCAGACAAACAGATTACGCGGGAAGTTGACCGGGTTATCGGGATCAGCAAAAGCAAAGTCAATCTTGCCCGACTTGAGGTTATCGGTCAGATACGCGGCCGGGGTCTGTCCGGCAGCTTCAGCAGCCTTGGCGATGCCCAGCGGATTGACATCGAAATGCGGCGCAGTCGGCAACCAGCCCATCCGGGCCGCCCGCACGTTGTAGTCAATCTGTGTCCCCTGCCACTGCTCGGGATTGACCAGCGGCGAGAGAATCTCGGTCATCGCCAGCTTTTCATGCCGCCACTGGCTGCTGTGGACGTACCAGAACGACGTGGAATTCATATGCCGGGGCGGGCGGTGCCAGTCCAGCGCGAACGCCAGCGCCGTCCAGCCGGTTTGCGGACGCAGCTTCTCCTGACCGACATAGTGCGACCAGCCGCCACCACTCTGGCCGACACAGCCGCACATCATCAGCATGTTGATGACCCCCCGGTAATTCATATCCATGTGATACCAGTGGTTCATCGCCGCGCCGATGATAATCATCGACTTGCCGTGGGTCTTGTCGGCATTCTCGGCGAACTGGCGGGCCACGGTAATAATTTGAGCGCGAGGCACACCGGTGATCTTTTCCTGCCAGGCCGGCGTGTAGGGCACGTCATCGTCATAGCTCCTGGCGACGTTATTGCCGCCCATCCCGCGATCCAGCCCGTACTGCGCCAGGGTCAAATCGTAGACGGTCGCCACCAGTGCCTCGGAACCGTTGGCCAGTTTTACCTTCTTGGCCGGTACGTTCCGCACTTGAATCGGGTTATGGCTGGTGCAGGCAAAATAGGGATGTTCGGTCGCACCGAAATAGGGGAAAGCCACGGGAACAATGCCGTCATTGATGTCAGCGACTGAGAGCCGCAACTGGGTCTCGGTACCGGTGAGCGACTCCTTCGGCTCCAGATTCCACTTGCCGACCATGCCTTCCTTCTCACCCCAGCGGAACCCAATGGAACCGTTCGGTACGATCAGATGGCCGCTCTTTTCGTCAAACGCTAGAGTCTTCCATTCCGGGTTATTCGCCTGCCCGGCGCTATCGGCGAGATCAGACGCCCGCAGGAACCGGCCATTGATATAGTTCCCGTCCTTGCCTGGGTCCAGCATGACCAGCATTGGAAAGTCGGTCTTGGTGCGGACGTAATCGGTGAAGTAGTCGGATTTCCCGTCCAGATGGAACTCGCGCAGGATGACATGGCCCATCGCCATCGCCACCGCAGCGTCAGTGCCCTGTTTGGGATGCAGCCAGAGATCAGCGAATTTCGACGCTTCCGAATAATCCGGGCAGACCACCACAGTCTTCGTGCCTTTGTAACGCACCTCGGTCATGAAATGCGCGTCCGGGGTGCGGGTCTGCGGGACGTTGGAACCCCACATCATCAGGAAGGTGGAGTTGTACCAGTCCGCCGATTCCGGCACATCGGTCTGTTCACCCCAGATCATCGGGCTGGCCGGCGGCAAATCGCAGTACCAGTCATAGAACGACCCACACGCGCCGCCGATCAGGGACAGATAGCGGGAACCGGCGGCGTAGGACACCATGGACATAGCGGGAATCGGCGAGAAGCCGTAAATGCGATCCGGACCGTATTTTTTCGCGGTGTAGACATTCGCTGCGGCGATCAGCGGATTCACTTCCTCCCACGTCGCCCGGACAAAACCGCCCAGCCCGCGCTTGGTTTTATATTCCGCCGCTTTCGCCGGATCTTCGACAATCGACGCCCAGGCATCCACCGGGTCTTTATGCGCGGTCAGCGCCTCGCGCCACAGCTTCATCAACCGCCCGCGCACCATCGGATATTTCACCCGATTAGCGCTGTACAGATACCAGCTATACGACGCCCCGCGCTGACAGCCACGCGGCTCATGGTTCGGCAAATCATCGCGGGTGCGCGGATAATCGGTCTGCTGGGTTTCCCACGTCACCAGCCCGTTCTTGACATAAATCTTCCAGCTACAGGAGCCGGTGCAATTGACGCCATGGGTAGAGCGCACGATCTTGTCATGCTGCCAGCGGGCGCGGTAAGCGTCCTCCCAGCCGCGATCCTCATTGGTGACGATGCCATGATCACCGGAGAAAGTGTCGGTGACTTTCTTAAAGAAATTCAGCCGGTCGAGAAAATGACTCATGATAATTAACCTCTGTTTTTGGCGAGTGGCGATGAGCGATTAGCGAGTCTTTTCCCTACTCCCTATTCGCTACTCCCTATTCGCTCTGATTCAGCACGGTTTCTCGGCCCCTTTGCGGGCGTAGAACCACCAGTTGAGAGCGATGTTGAACGAGTAAAACAGCGCCGCCCCATAGAAGAAGGCATTGGGTGAACCCGTCGCCGAGAACGACCAGCCGATCAGCATTCCGAAGATGAACGGGCCGAATGAAGCCATAGCCGCAGTCCAGCCGATGATGCCGCCCGCTTGGCGCGGCTCGAAGATCATGGGCATCTGCTTGAAAGTAGACGCATTGCCGACGCCGCTAAAGAAAAATACGCCCAGCATCAGTCCCACAAATAACGGGAATTGCTCCATCGAAGTCGGCTGAGTGTAGAAAGTCACCCCGATGGCGCAAGCTAACAGGCCAATACTCGACCAGTGGGTAACAATGGCGCCGCCCAGTCGGTCGGAAACTGGCCCAGCCAATACTCGGGCAGCGGCACCCACCAGTGGACCGAGAAAAGCCCAGGCCAGCGGATCCGGTCCGCCTGGCAGTCCCGTGTAAAGCTGCTTGATCATCAACGGAAAAGTAGCGGCGAATCCGGAAAACGAACCGAAAGTCATCATATACAGTGAGGTCATCCAGAACCCATGCAGGTTGCTGAAATGGAAGATATCGAGCTGTTCACGAAAATTGGCTCGCACTGGCACCGACTTCAGCATGACCCAGGCGGCGATAGCGAAAACCACGATGAACGGCACATACACCAACGCCGCATTTTGCAGCCAGATGGGTTTAGTCATGGCTCCGGACGCAGTGGGCGTGAACGTCAGCGGATCGCCCGCCAGTGTTCCAAACAAGGCAAAGCCGATGATCCACGGCGTGATAAATTGCACCACGCTGACGCCAAAATTGCCGATACCGGCTTGAATGGCCAGCGCCGTGCCCTGCAACCGTTTTGGGAAGAACAGGCTGGTCGAAGGCATAAAAGAACTGAAATTACCGCCGCCAAGACCGGCCAGAAACGACAGCAGCAATAACACCCAATAAGGTGTGGTTGGGTCCTGAATTGCAAAGAACCAGCCCAGCGCTGGAATGAGCAATGACAGTGTGGCGAAAGCGACAACGTGGCGGGTGCCATATAAAGGAATCAGGAAGGTATGGATCATTCGCAGAATACCCGCCGATAAACCGGGCATAGCGGCCAGCCAGAACAATTCGGTCGCCGAGAGTTTAAAACCGACGTTCGGCAGGCGCACCACCAGGGCGCTGACCACGAACCAGACGATGAAGGCCATCATCAGGTTCAATGTCGTAATCGTCAGGGTCTTCCAGGCCAGGTTTTTACCGGTTTTTTCCCAGAATACCGGGTCTTCCGGAGTCCAGGTACTCAACCAGGTGCGGGGGTTGTGTTCGGTCATTTGGGCTGTAGCTCCAGAAAAAGGGTGATGAGCAATGCGCGATGAGTAGTTATCCGGTCAGCGAGGAGCGGTTCATCGGCGCTCGCGACTCGCTGATCTCATGCTGCACATGCGATGCTACCTGTTGTTCATGCGCAGAAAAATCAGGGTTATTCGCACCTGACAGCCGGTTTGCGGCGTGAATTACCTCTTTGGAGGTATTGGAAGCAGACATGACAACCCATTGGTTATCATTATTTTTTAGCGAGAAAAGACGTTCCTGACCCTGATGGATTCAGGCCAGGATGACTCCGTAGGGGTAACTCGAAAAACCGGGGGGTATTGAGTGATCAACAGGACGGGGCAAATATTCTTCAGGCGCTGCCTACAGCCTCTTTCCGCCTAAGTCATGTACTCTCATGTCAGTAGACGGCTGAATGCTTTATTGATGGGGCAGTTTCAAGTATGGGTTCTAAAAGCGGCTTACTGCGTGAGCAGCAGTTGACAGTGTGCTAATTGCAGATTAGCCTTTGCTCACTAGGCGATCCAAACAATTATGTTCCAAAGCCAGTGAGCGAAATCGGTTTTCAGGATAAAACATGAATCATAAAATTCTCGATAAAAACAGCCAAGAAGCAGTAACCCGTCTTTTCACATCTGTTTTTACCGCATCGGAGGGAGAAAAGGAAGGTAGGCTGATTGGAAATCTTGCCTCGGAACTATCTTCAGGAATCGACAACCGGGAAATATTCTGTTTCGGAACATACGAAGAAGAATCGATCATTGGTTCGGTTTTCTTTACTCATCTTCGATTTAATAGGGCCATCCAGGTTTATATGCTTGCTCCTGTTGCAATTAGCTCAAAGCATCAAGGGAAAGGCGTCGGACAAGCACTAATAAATTATGGTCTTAACGAGCTGAGAAATCGATCTGTGACTGTAATTGTCACATATGGTGATCTATCTTTCGGTAGTCCTGTAGAAAGTAGTGATTAATTTATGGTATGATTTTAGTAGTAACCAATAGAGTGAGTAAAGAACGATGATTTGTCCTAATTGTCATTCCGTCAATGTTGTAAAAAATGGCAG
>JAUPTV010000031.1 GCA_030917925.1 Pseudomonadota bacterium | reverse complement strand
CGCCCATGTTCGGCGATCAGGCTTTCGCCATGCGCGTCTGGCTCGATCCTCAGCGCATGGCGGCGGGCGGTGTGACTGCAACTGAAGTGGTGGCGGCGTTGCTGGCCAATAATTACCAGGCTGCGGTGGGTCAGGCCAAGGGCGATTTCGTCACTATCAATATCAACGCCCATACAGATTTGAACACGGTTGCCGGTTTTCAGGACATCGTGGTCGCCAATCAAAGCGGCCGGCAGGTGCGCTTGCGGGATGTGGCGCAGGTGTCGCTCAGTGCCGCCGCCGACGATTCGCTGGTCACGTTCAACGGTCAGCAAGCCATTTTTCTTGGCATCAACCCGACACCTGCCGCCAATCCATTGACCACCATCGCCGCCGTGCGCGCCGAATTGCCCGCGATTCAGGGGCAATTACCGCCCGGTCTGGAGTTCGCCGTGGTGTACGACGCGACGGTCTATATTCAGGCGTCCATTGACGAAGTTATGCGCACACTGATCGAAGCCATTCTGATCGTGATCGGCGTGATTTTCCTGTTCCTCGGCAACGCCCGGGCGGTCCTGATTCCCGTCGTCACTATCCCGCTATCGCTGGTCGGCGTGGCGTTCCTGATGCTGGCCATGGGCTTTTCGCTCAATCTACTGACCTTGCTGGCGATGGTGCTGGCGATTGGGCTGGTCGTGGACGACGCCATTATTGTGGTGGAAAACGTCTACCGGCATATTCATGAGGAGGGCAAGACGCCGCTAGCGGCGGCGATCCAGGGCGCACGGGAAATTGCCGTGCCGATTATCGCTATGACCTTCACATTAGCAGTGGTCTACACGCCCATCGGTTTTATCGGCGGTCTGACCGGCGCACTGTTCAAGGAATTCGCGTTCACCCTGGCGGGCGCGGTGGTCATTTCCGGCATTGTCGCGCTGACGCTCTCGCCGTTGATGTGTTCGCGCTGGTTTCAGGGACGGGAGCAGGGACAGGGACGGTTCGCCGGGTTCGTTGAACGGGTTTTCGAGAACCTCCGGGGTCGCTATCAGCGCCGCCTGCATCGGAATCTCGATTATCGCCCGGTCACCGTCATCATGGCGGCGCTGGTGTTCGGCGGCTGCTTCTATCTCTTTGCCACCAGTCAGGATGAACTGGCACCAATTGAAGATCAAAGCGCCCTGTTCGCCATTGCCACCGCCCCCCGGTACGCCAATCTGGATTACCTGACCACGTTTACCGATCAGTTCACGCCGATGTATCGCAACGTTCCGGAAGCCGACAGCTTCTATGTCATCAACGGCATGGGCACACCGAATATGGCCATCTCCGGCATTTCTCTGAAACCCTGGGATCAGCGCCAGCGGTCGCAGACACAGGTGCAAACCGAGTTGCAGATGGCGTTCAACCGGGTGGCCGGTTTGCAAACCGCAGTGGTGCCGATGCCCTCGCTGCCCGGCGGCAGTGGCGGCCTGCCGCTGCAATTTGTCATCACCACTACCGCTGATTACCGCTTGCTGTTTCAAATTTCGGAACAACTGCTGGAGGCGGCGCAGAGCAGTGGGTTGTTTCTGTATGTGGATAGCGACCTGAAATTTGACAACCCGCAACTGGAAGTGTGGATTAACCGTAATCTGGCCTCTACGCTGGGCATTACCCCGCAAAGCATCGGTACGGCGCTGGGCGCGATGCTGGGCGGCGGCTATGTCAACCGTTTCGGGCGGGATGGCCGTAGCTACGAGGTCATCCCCCAGGTTCCCCGGCAAAGTCGCGCCGATCTGGAGCAGTTACTGCGGCAATCCTATGTGCGGACCAGCGATGGCAAACTGGTGGCGCTGGATAATCTGGTCACGCTGGGCAGCACGGTGCAACCCAGTTCGCTCAAGCAGTTCCAGCAACTCAACGCCGCGACGATTCAGGGCGTCGCCTTCCCCGGCGTCAGTCTGGGTCAGGCGCTGGAATTCTTGCAACAAAAGGCGGCCACCCTGCTCCCGGAAAGCTTCATTGTCGATTATGGCGGCGAATCGCGGCAGTATGTGCAGGAAGGCTCGACCCTGCTCTACACCTTCTTCTTTGCGCTGCTGGTGATTTATCTGGCGCTGGCCGCCCAGTTCGAGAGTTTCCGCGATCCGCTGATTATTCTGATTACCGTGCCGCTGTCGATCTTTGGCGCACTGATTCCGCTGAACATCGGCGTCAGCAGCATCAATATCTACTCCCAGATTGGTCTGGTGACGCTCATTGGCCTGATCAGCAAGCACGGTATTTTGATGGTCGCCTTCGCCAATCAGTTGCAGCGTGAGGCCGGGCTGGATAAACGGCAGGCGATTGAACAGGCAGCGGCAACCCGTTTGCGGCCAATTTTGATGACGACGGCAGCGATGGTCGTCGGCGTTATGCCGCTGGTGTTCGCCAGTGGCGCGGGCGCGGCCAGTCGGCTGTCGATTGGCATTGTCATCGTGGCTGGCATGAGCATTGGCACGCTGTTTACGCTGTTCGTCATCCCGACCATGTACACCCTGTTGGCGGCTCGTCACCACGCCGAAAAACCGGTCCCCCCACTCACGGCTGAGGAACCATGCTCAAAGCCAAGCTGATTCCTGCTCCGCTGATCGAGCATCACGAACGTGAGCCGCTCACGATTGAAAATCGGCCGCAACCGTCGCGGTTTCGCTCCTCGCGGGTGGTGTGGCGATTCTTGCATTTCTGGCTGACCCTGCAAGGACTGCGGCTGACCCGACGTTACAGTCTGGAAACACGCGCCGAACGGTTGCGGCAACTGTTCGAGGATCTGGGCGGGTTGTGGGTGAAAGTCGGTCAGTTGCTCTCCTTGCGGGCGGATATCCTGGATCCAGTCATGTGCCGGGAGTTGTCGCGGCTCCAGTACCGCGCCATTGGGTTCCCCCCGGAGACGGCTCGCGCCATTATTGAAGCCGATTTGGGCAAGCCGCTCGGTGCGGTATTTAGCGAATTCGAGATGGCGCCGCTCGCGGCTGCTTCGATCTGCCAAGTCCACAAAGCGGTGCTGCGTTACCGGGATATTCCGGTCGTGGTCAAAGTGCAGCGGCCGGAAGCTGGCGAGTCGTTCAAGCGCGACATGGCGCTGGTGCGCTGGCTGATTAACCGGCTGATCGGCTTCGGGGTGACACCCCACATGCGCTGGCGGGATTTCCTCTGGGAGCTGGAGCAGATCATGCTGGAGGAGCTGGATTATCGCTATGAAGCGGCGCATCTGCGGCGAATGCGCGCTTCCCTGCGTCGGCATCAGGTCTATGTGCCCAAGGCTTACGTCGACCACTGTACGCCCCGAATACTGGTCATGGAATTTGTCCCCGGCGTGTTGATGTCCGACTATATTTCCGTCAGCCAGCATGACCCGACGCGGCTGATGACCTGGGAGAAAGCTAATAACGTCAACCCGGAAAAGGTAGCGAAACGGCTTTTCTGCTCTACCCTGCGGCAATTGCTGGAAGACAATCTGTTCCATGCCGATCTGCATCCGGGCAATATCCTGCTGTTAAAAAACAGTCGGGTGGCATTGATTGATCTGGGGACGGTGGGCACGGTAGAGCAGGAATTTCTGCGTACTTACCGGCTCAGCCTGAGCGCACTGGTGGCCCGCGATTTCGCCCGCGCCGCCGACTACACTTTGCATTACGCGCCGGAAGCGCCGACCAATGTGCTGCGGCTGCGGGAAGATCTGATCCGCTGCTACCGGCTCTGGGAAGCGAAAACCCATTTGCGCAATCTGGATTATCATCAGAAATCGCTGGGGTCGGCGGGCACGGAATCCGGCCAGGTGCTGATGGCCTATAAGGTGCCGGTCAACTGGGCGCTGCTGAAAATCAGCCGGACCATGACCACCCTGGACGCTTCGTTGAGCTATCTGATGCCCAGCGCCAGTTATACCCGGCTGTTCAAGACCTATCTGCGGCAGGCGCAAAAGCGGCAAATGAAGGGCGGGATTGTGAACCGGGCCAAAGACTCGCTGCGTGAAATGCTCGGTGCAGCGGATGAATACGGTGCCCTGTTGTCTCCCGCCATCCGCCAGCAGACCCTGGTGTTGAAGAGTATGGGCACCCGCGCCAACCGGTTTGTCCGGGTGGTCTATCGGTACTTGACTTACCTGGCCGGCGGTTCAACGATCATCGTGGGCTGGTTGGGGCTATACCAGAGCAGCCTGGAAAGTTTTGACGACTATATGCCGAGGATTGTGCTGGAACACGCCGCTCATGTGCCGCGCATTCCTGACGGATGGTGGTTGTTGTTATTCCTCGGTGGCGTATTAGTCACGCGCATGTTCCGCCGACTGACGCGGGAAGCGGACCAGTGCTAAATCCTTTCTTTTCCTTGTGAAACCCCGAACGGGCAGGAGATGTAACATGCAAATAAAACTCGGCAAGGCCATTCGCCGCATCACCGTCGTCAAGGCGGAGCCGACTGGATCGGCAGGTGCGACCATTCTTTATGATGGTCAGGGTAAAAAAAAGAAGCAGACCTGGTATTTGCGGCCGATTGAGCGGTTAAGCCGCCGCTTGGCCAAAGCGCAGATTCTCGCCGGGGAGCAGTACCTCGATCTGCATCAGGAGGCCAATACCCGGAAGCGCGACGGCTGGAAGAAGCGTTACGGCAAGAATGTCGGCAAGGTAAAGCGCAAGGTCTGGAAGTTTATCAAGCGCTGATGATGGCTGATGACGGCCATCCGGGGACGACGCCATGGCTGCTGCGTCCCCGTGCTTCTTCCGCGCCGGATGTCCGGTTGTTCTGTTTCCCGTTTGCTGGCGGCGGCGCGGCGATGTATGTGCAATGGGCGCGGTTGTTGCCTGCGTCTGTGGAGTTATGTGCGGTGCAGTTGCCGGGTCGGGAAACCCGCCGTGATGAGTCGCCGCAAACCCGTTTTTTCCCCTTGATCGAAGCGCTGGCCGACGCGCTGCAACCCTGGCTGGTTCCACCGTTTGCGCTGTTTGGCCACAGTATGGGGGCGTTGCTGGCGTTTGAATTGACCCGTGAATTGCGCCGACGCGGCAGGCCGTTACCTGGTCGGTTGCTGTTGTCGGGACGGCAAGCGCCGACGGTTCCTGATCAGGGTTTGCCGATTCAACAACTCCCGGATGCGGAATTTGTGGCGCAACTGACGCAGCGTTATGGCGGCATCCCGGACGCTATTCTGCGCGATCCGGATTTTCTGCAATTATTCCTGCCCACCTTGCGGGCCGATTTTGATGTATTGGCCAGCTACATTTACCGCCCGGAACCGCCACTGCCAGTTCCCATGTCGGTCTATTGCGGGCGCGAAGATCCCCGCGTTCAGCGTGAGTCGCTGATGGACTGGCGCTGGCAAACCACGGGCGGTTTTGAAACCCGCTGGTTCGGGGGCGATCATTTCTATTTCCAGGCTGACCGTGAGCCACTGTTGCAGGCGCTGTGGGCGGATGTGCAGGCGCTGGCGTCCTGAAAGCCATGGCGCTGGCGTTGCCGACTGACGAAATTCATCTCTGGCAGGTGGCGACTGATCGGGCGTTGTCGTCTGATCAGGAAAGTCGTCTGCTGGATCTGCTGACGGCGGCGGAACGCGCTCGCCATGCGCGATTTCATTTTGCCCGTGACCGGCGTCAATATCTGTGGGTTCATGCCCTCCTCCGCCTGGCGCTGTCCTGCTATATCCCCCGTCCGCCTGAATCCTGGGTATTTGTGACCAACGCTTACGGTAAACCGGCGCTATCCGGTGATGGGCCGCGTTTCAATCTGTCCCATGCGGAGGGTTTGGTGGTCTGCGCCCTGGCGGATGAGGTGGAACTGGGCGTGGATGTGGAACGACAGGATCGGCGCGGCGACTGGGAGGCGCTGGCCCGGCGCTGGTTGGCGGCAGAGGAGCAGGATGAGTTAGAGAAGCTGCCGGTTACGGAGCGTTCCATGGCGTTCCTGCGGCTGTGGACCCTCAAGGAAGCTTATGCCAAAGCGGTCGGGTTGGGATTGTCGCTGCCGCTGGATGAATTCGCGGTGCGGGTAGAGTCAGAGGGCGGCGCGGTGCTGCTGCGTCAGGGGCGAACGATGACCGGCGACTGGCAGTTGGAACAGTGGCGACTGGATGAGCATTGGCTGGCGCTGGTGGCGTCGTTGCCATCGGGGAAAGCGCGGCGGACGGTCGTGCGCCGCGATGGTGGGCCATTATTGGGGATTTCGTAGTGGGTGCCGCAGACGGTTGGCGGCCAACCAAAAAACAGTGTGCGCACGTCAAACGACATGTCAGACTCCCTATCAAAAAAATAAATCAGGCGACTATAATTGGCTGATGCGGAGGATAGTTGATTGGGACGCCGTTCTTCTGAGGGTTGACCGATTTCCTGCTTACGTCAAACACTTAACATCGTCAAATTGGAGATTCAGATGGCTCAAACGACAAATGCCGAATGCCGCATTCCAGACCTGAATGACGCTTCCTTTGATGGCGCTGTGCAGTGGTTCACTGAAATGGCCAATCGTGGTCTGCTCTTCCATCCGGACGACGACCCTGCTGATATTGTAGTTATCAAGACTGGAGAGCCAATGTTCAACGACCGGGAGGTGGAATCTGCCCGGCTGATAATGGAACGACTGTTCGAGACGCTGGGTGACGATGTCTATGAGGCCGCCTGTCCAGTCATGAGGAAGGCTTGTGGTTTTACCGACGAAATGGAGGAAAGATATGCCGCGTAGTTATTGTCTTTCCGGCTGATCAGCGGACATTCCGAACCACCCCGGCGCTTCGCGCCACCCCTCCTTGGCGAAGGAGGGGAATCCAGAAATCCGGCTTTCACCGGGAAAAGCGATATTAACCCGATTTATGAACAGCCCGATTCCCGCCCCTGCGTTATCATGCAGACAGATTGATACCCAGATCCAGATTGTTGATTTGTTTGCTGGTGCAGGGGGCCTGAGCGAGGGCTTTGCTACCTTTGAACCTCATCCAGGTTACCGGCCCTTTCGCATTATCGCCTCGGTCGAGAAAGACGAAGCAGCCTGCCAGACACTGCGGTTGCGCCGGTTT
>JAUPTV010000216.1 GCA_030917925.1 Pseudomonadota bacterium | reverse complement strand
ACCGCCCGGAATTGACCGCCGCCAAGATCATCATTTCCGGCGGGCGCGGCATGGGCAACGGCGACAACTTCAAGTTGCTGGAAGATGTCGCTGACAAGCTCAACGCGGCAGTGGGCGCTTCGCGGGCGGCAGTGGATGCGGGCTTCGTCCCGAACGATTACCAGGTTGGCCAAACCGGCAAGGTGGTAGCTCCGGAACTGTACCTAGCCGTCGGGATTTCCGGTGCCATTCAGCACTTGGCCGGGATGAAAGACAGCAAAGTGATTGTCGCGATCAACAAAGATGAGGAAGCGCCGATCTTCCAGGTCGCTGATTACGGCTTGGTTGCTGATCTGTTTGTCGCCGTCCCCGAGCTGTCCAAAGAATTGGACAAGCTGAAGGCCGCGTAAACCGCAGACGCCCTCACCTCCAACCCCTTTCCCACCGGGAGAGGGGCGCTGTCTTCACTTCTTGTGATTCCCAACATTAGAACTCCTACAGGAAACGTCTATGACCGCCTATTCCGCCCCTACCCGCGATATGCAATTTGTCATTAACGAATTAACCGGCTTATCGGAAGTTGCCGCCCTGCCCGCCTTTGCCGGACAGGACATCGGCCCCGATCTGATCGAAGCCGTGCTGGAAGAAGCCGCTAAAATGGCGACTGAAGTCCTGGCCCCGCTGAATAGAATCGGCGATCACCAGGGTGCCAGAATCAGTCCTGAAGGCGTCATTCCCGCCGATGGTTTCGCCGAAGCCTATCAAAGCTTCATCGATGGCGGCTGGAACGGCGTCAGTTCGGATGCCGACTACGGCGGCCAGGGTCTGCCGGAACTGTTCAATACCGCCGCTCAGGAGATGTGGAATTCCGCCAACATGTCTTTTGCGCTCTGTCCGATGCTCAACGCCGGCGCTATTGAGGCCATTCACCAAGCCGGTTCGGAGGAGCAGAAAGCGCTCTATTTGCCAAAAATGATCAGCGGCGAATGGACCGGGACCATGAACCTCACCGAATCATCAGCCGGTTCCGACCTGTCCGCCGTGCGCACCCGCGCCGTTCCCGAGGGCGATCACTACCGCATTTTCGGGCAGAAAATTTTTATCACTTGGGGCGATCACAACATGACCGCCAACACCATTCACCTGGTGCTGGCCCGCACCCCGGACGCGCCCGAAGGCGTCAAGGGTATTTCGCTGTTCATTGTCCCCAAGTTCCTGGTCCATCCCGATGGTTCACTCGGTGCCCGCAATGACGTCCACGCGGTCTCCATTGAACACAAACTAGGCATCCACGCCAGCCCGACCTGCGTCATGGCGTTCGGCGACCAGGACGGCGCGATTGGCTATCTGGTGGGTGAGGAGAACAAGGGTCTAGCCTACATGTTCATCATGATGAACGAGGCGCGGTTCAAAGTCGGTCTGCAAGGTCTGGCGATTGGTGAACGCGCCTATCAGGCCGCCCGCGAATACGCCAGGGACCGGGTGCAGGGCCGGCCGGTTGGCGTCAAAAGCGGCGACCGCGTGACAATTATCCATCATCCCGATGTGCGCCGGATGCTGCTGACCATGAAGGCGCAAAATGAGGCCATGCGCGCTTTAGCCTACGTCGTCGCTGTCCACATGGATTTGGGCCGCAAACATCCCGATTCAGCAACCCGCCAGCGACATCAGGCGCGGGTTGATCTGCTGATTCCCGTGGTCAAGGGCTGGTCGACCGAAATCGGCATCGAAATCGCTTCCCTGGGCGTCCAGGTGCATGGCGGTATGGGCTTTGTTGAGGAAACTGGCGCGTGCCAACATTTACGCGATTCCCGAATCACCACCATCTACGAAGGCACGACCGCCATTCAGGCCGCCGACCTGGCTGGACGTAAACTAAATATGGACCAGGGCGCAGCGATGCGGGTGCTGATTGCTGATATGGAAACGACTGTTGCCGAACTGGATTGCGCCCCCGGAGATGATCTGGCGGTCATCCGGGCAGCGCTGGACGACGGCGTAAAGGCGCTGGCGGCGGCGACGGACTGGATTCTGGCCAGCCGCGACGCCAATTCGGTGATGGCGGTGTCCGTAGATTACATGATGCTGACCGGCTACGTTTGCGGCGGTTGGCAAATGGCGCGCGCCGCACGGGTGGCGCAGAGGAAACTGGCGACTGGCGAAGACCCGGTGTTCCTTGACGCCAAAATCATCACCGCCCGCTTCTACGCGGAACATATCCTGCCCAAGGCTGGCGCATTACTGCGTTCCGTTCAGCATGGCGGCGTTTCCAGCATGGCGCTGACCGAGGAGCAGTTCTAACTCTATTATTATTAACGAATTCCCATACCTTAGTGTGGGAATTTTTCAATAAAAACTGGCTAATAACAGCTATTTATGCTGAAATAGGGTCATATTCGCCACCCGGCATCAAGACCCGCCATGTCCGTGCTATCACAACCTGTTTTGTTGATGAACGCCGCTGCGGAGATGTTGCCGTTGCCTGACGAACCGGCAACTACTATAGGCCATTCAGTTGAACCGCCTACCGTTCTACTGGAACCAGCGACTGTTGTCGTGACTGAACCGCCTACCGTTCGACTGGAACCAGCGACTGTTGTCGTGACTGAACCGCCTACCGTTC
>JAUPTV010000215.1 GCA_030917925.1 Pseudomonadota bacterium | reverse complement strand
GTCAATTACCCCGCCCTAAAGGGCGAGGCTTGTAGCTGTACTCCCCGCATCCATTCGGATCATGGCACGCTACGTTAGCCTTAATTCCGGGTTATCACCGAGAAACCCGGAGGCAGGTGGGCCGATTGACACCTTTGGCAAAAAGGACTCTGGCGAGTGGCGGCCCCATCTTCTTACCCGTCATTAGCCTATCGCGGCGGTGTCAGATTTCCTGACTAAAAAGAAGGCAGTCGGTGGCTTTTCTGCGTTGGAAACAGTTTACCGCGTGGGTGCCTTAACGCATTAGCAACAGGATAGAATACATTATGACACCATTCAACCAAACGGCTGACCGTGCTTCGCACGGTGCGCTATCCCTCCCCGCCCTAAAGGACGGGGCCTCTCGCGCAATTCTAGGGTGAAGGAGCGATGGGCAAAATCCCTGGTCACGAGGGCAACCCGACCACCGGATCAACCATGGCGACGGCCATTTGCGCGATATGGAATTGGGTTAATAACTGACTATTCAGATTGTCCAGTTCCACCAGGTGCACCTGTTCGATAGAGCCGTTGCGCCGCATTTCAACCAGCATACATCCCAATTCATGCAGATCCTTGTGCATCGTTTCCAGAACCTGGAAGATTTCCAGATGGCCATAGAGATTCTGGCCGAGGCCGTAATACCACAGACCGAAACGGCATTCACGCGCATTTAGCGTCGGTGGCGATTCCTCCAGCATCGAACTGGCGATCCAGGCGGTCAATTTCGTGATCCAGCGCCGATGCTCGACCGTACCCGCCAGTAGGGGAAAATCCTCGCGGTTCCAGCGCCGATGCCTGACCGGTGCCCACAAGGGATCAGGCTGAAAGTTGCGCACCCACTCCACCACGCTCTCGCTGGGCATGGGCCGGGCGATGCCATAGCCCTGCGCCAGATCGCAACCCAGTTGTAACAGGAGCAGACCGTGTCGTGGGGTTTCCACACCCTCAGCGATAACCTCGCGCTGGAAGGCGACGGCCAGACCGACCACGCCGGCCACGATGGTCAAGTCCTCCGGGTCATCCAGCATGTCGCGCACAAAGGACTGGTCAATCTTCAGAATGTTGACCGGCAGTTTCTTGAAGTAGGTCAGTGAAGAATAGCCGGTGCCGAAGTCATCCAGAGCAATTTTCACGCCCATCTGGCGACATTCCCAGATGATCCGGTTGGCGAGTTCCATATCCTCCAGGGTCGCCGTTTCCAGAATTTCCAGTTCCAATCGAGCGGGATCGACCGTCGGATGGGCTTTCAGGAGTGTAATCAGGCGGTTGACGAAATCGGAATGCAGCAAGTGGCGGGCGGCGATATTCACGCTGACCGGCAAGGTTAGTCCCTGTTGCTGCCAGGCCGCAATCTGGCGCAAGGCGTCCGCCAGCACCCAGTGGCCCAGCGCCACGGTTAAATCATTATTCGTTTCGATGGCCGGGAGAAAGTCGCCGGGCATCGCCAGCCCACGTTCGGGATGCTGCCAACGAATCAGCGCTTCGGCACCAATGACGATCCCGCGCCGCATATCCACTTTCGGCTGGTAATACAGGCGAAATTCCTGCTGATGGAGCGCCTGCTCAATGCGTTCGAGCGTCTCCCGGTGGAGGCGCGCCCGGCGGTCGTGTTCGGAGTCAAACATTCGGTAGCAGTTCCGGCCCTGCTGCTTGGCGACATACATCGCCTGATCAGCATGTCGTACCAGTTCATCGGGATCGCCGGCGTCCAGTGGATAGAGCGTGACGCCAATACTGGCCGACAGAATGATTTTCTGCTCAACGATGATATAGGGTGCCGACAGGGTGCGCAGCAGGCGCGCCAGCGCATGTTCACAGCTTTCTACCGTGTCGAAATCTGTCAGCAATAACACGAATTCATCACCGCCCAAACGGGCCACGGTGTCGCCGCCGCGCAGCGCATTTTGTAACCGGTGAGCAACCTCGATCAGCAGACCATCGCCGACCTCGTGACCGAGCGCTTCATTGATCGGCTTAAAGCCATCAAGATCGAGATAGCAGACGGCCAGCAGCGACCGGGCGCGATTGGCCTGGGCGAGGGCGACTTGCATACGATCAGCCAGCAACACCCGATTAGGCAGCGCGGTTAAGGAGTCGTAGTGGGTCAGCCATTCCAGTTGTTGCTGATGCGCCTGGAGCGCTTGTTCCGTGCGCTGACGATCCGTGATGTCATGAATGATGGAAAACAGCAGTTGGCGACCATCCAGTTCGACGGGACTCGAATAAACCTCCACCGTGCGGATTTCGTCATTGGCCAACCGGTGCGGAGACACGAAATAGTGCTTGTTTCGTATCCGCGCCTGGGCCATTTCCGTAGCGATCTCGGCCTGACTGAGGGTGTTGATCTGACTGATATGGAGCCGCAATAACTGCTCGCGGGAATAGCCGTAGAACGCGCTGGCGGCTGAATTGGCGTCGAGAATTCGTCCATCGGCAGGATCAATTAGCAGTTTGATCGCGTTATTGGTTTCAAACAGCGCGTTGTAGAGCGCCCGTTTGCGCTCCAGCGCTGCCTGAAGGCATTTG
The DNA here is from genome assembly GCA_030917925.1 of Pseudomonadota bacterium. Taxonomy (GTDB): domain Bacteria; phylum Pseudomonadota; class Gammaproteobacteria; order Competibacterales; family Competibacteraceae; genus UBA2383. The sequence goes on along the minus strand of JAUPTV010000215.1, from coordinate 3,830 downwards.
CGTTCAGTGATGTCCAAAAAGGTGCCGGCCAGATGGATGATGTCACCCGGTTCATCGGGGATGGCGCGGCCTTTTTCGCAGATCCAGCGGGTTTCGCCGTCAGCATGGCGGATGCGGTATTCCAGAGCATACGATCGGTGCGCAGTCACGGCCTCCTGGATGCAGCGATCCACCAGTGCCTGGTCGTCCGGGTGGATGAGGCTGGCGTAGGAACGCACCTGGTTATCGATGAAGTCATGGGCCGGGTACCCGCTGAGCATCTCGATGCCATCACTGAGGAACTCCATCGTCCAGTGTTGATCCAGGGCGCAGCAGTAGACTGTGCCATGGAGGTTTTCCAGCAGTCGGTTAAAACGCGCTTCACTCGAGCGCAAGTCTGCTTCGGTCTGGCGATATTGGGCAATGGCGCGGCGCAGACGCCGGTTCCAGAATGACAGGAAAATAACGGCGAACCCTACCAATCCTGCGATGAGCCAAGCGATGACGCTGTTCATATCGTTTTATAATTTTTTAACCTGAGTCGCTGACATCCCGAACCACCCCGTCGCTTCGCGCCACCTCTCCTTTGCCAGGGAGGGGAATCAGGAGATCCGGCGATTATCAGGAAAGGCGATCAATACCGTAGAAACTGAATACGGCAAGGATGGCAGTTTAGCGCAAGATCGAAGTTGCGTCGTATTTAATGACCAAAAATGTCAAAGTCAGGTCAAATTGACCTATTTACCCACAAAAAAAAACCGGTGTTTCCATGGAAACACCGGTTTTAATTCAGGCCCAATCCAATAGAATCAAACTTCGCCCCAGCCGAACACTTCCACGGTGCGGAACAGGTCATTATCCGTCACCATGCCGACCGGTTTACCGTCCATTTCGACGATGACGCGGCGAACGTTGGCGACGGCCATTTGCTGTGAGGCTTCAGCCAGCGACAGCTCACGCTTGACCGTAATGACCGGCCGGGTGGCGATGTCGCCGACCTTGACCCGCGCCGGCGAGCGGTTAACGCTGATGACTTTCTTGAGGACGTCGCGGTCGGTCATCACGCCCCAGTGACCGCTGGCATCCGGCTCAACCATTACCGCATTCACGCCTGCTTCAATCATCTGATGCATGGCGATATTGACCAGGGTATCGTTCCTGACGACCACGACTGGCGACATGATGCCGCCTACTGTGGTGGGCATCCGGCCCGAAGCAATCATCGCCTGCACCGGATCAGCCATGCGCGCCGCTTCCAGTTGCTTGCGGGCCGCCGCCAGCGCCTGACGGCGGTTTTCGATTTCCTTGCGCAGCGCCGGACCCTGCTCGCGCATTTTGACAATCAGCAGATCGCCGAACTTGCTGGTTGACACCTCGGTAGCACCGTCCATCTGGCGAGCGAAGTCGTAGGTCACGGTCTTGTCGGCAATGACCCCGGCCAGCGCCGACTCAATCAACTCAGCCGCTTCGGTCCAGCCCATGTATTGCAGCATCATCACGCCGGACAGCATCAGCGAGCCAGGGTTGACCTTATCCAGATTGGCGTACTTGGGCGCAGTGCCGTGGGTGGCTTCGAATACGGCGATGTAGTCAGCGATGTTGGCACCCGGTGCGATGCCGATACCGCCGACTTCCGCCGCAACCGCATCAGACAGGTAGTCGCCGTTCAGATTCATGGTGGCCAGCACCGAGAACTCTTCCGGCCGCAGTTGCAGCAACTGGAAAATGATGTCGGCGATGCGATCCTTGATGACCACCTTGCCGGGAGGTTGCTTGCCGCCATAAACGCTGTATAGATCATTCTCGGTGAGGGTCTGATCCGGGAATTCGTCACGCGCCAGCTCATAACCCCAGTTCCGGAAGGCACCTTCCGTGAACTTCATAATATTGCCCTTATGCACCAGGGTCACGCTGTCGCGGCCATGGTCAATAGCGTACTGGATGGCTTTGCGGACCAGGCGCTTGGAGGCGAACGGTGAAATGGGCTTGACGCCAAGGCCGGCGTCGTCGAAGAACTCCGCGCCCAATTCTTCGCGCAGGAATTTGGCCAGCTTGGCGTTTTCCGGGGTGCCGGACTTGTACTCGATGCCCGCGTAAACGTCTTCGGTATTCTCACGGAAGATAATGACGTCGACTTTTTCCGGGTGGCGCACCGGCGAGGGAACGCCGGGATAGTAGCGCACCGGGCGCACACAGGCGTACAGATCAAGTTCCTGGCGCAGCGCGACATTCAGGGAACGGAAGCCGCCGCCGACCGGCGTGGTCAGGGGGCCTTTGATGGAGACGATCAAGTCTTTGATCGCTTCCAGGGTTTCATCGGGGAAGAAATTGCCGTCATACAGTTCCCCGGCCTTTTCGCCCAGGAAGAGCTCGCACCAGTGAATCTTGCGCTGACCGCCGTAAGCCTCTTCTACTGCCGCATCCCAGACCCGCAGCGAGGCGCGGGTAATGTCGGGGCCGATGCCATCGCCTTCCACATAGCCCACGATAGGTTGATCCGGAACCTGTACTTTGCCGTCTTTAATGGTAATTTTTTCGCCGCCTTCGGGGATGCGGATATGCTGGTAAGCCATGAACCCTCCTGACTCGTTTTGTGGATTTTACGGATGTGTTTAAATGCTGCGATGATGCACGACGCGCTGAAAATTTAAGGTGGCGTCCTGCGTGAAAAACGCGCATTAAGCTACACGCAAAGCGCTTTTCTGTCCATGAGGACCACTGGCTGCATACCGGAGGTTCTGACGCTCGCGAGATGGCCATGACTTTGAATGAATTACGCTACATCGTTGCGGTTGCCCGCGAACGGCATTTTGGCCGGGCTGCCGAGGCCTGCCATATCAGCCAGCCGACATTGAGCGTGGCGGTGCGCAAACTGGAGGAGGAACTGGGGGTCGCGCTGTTCGAGCGCGGGACCAGTGAGACGACCATCACCCCGGTAGGGCGGCGGATTATCCAACAGGCGCAGCGGGTGTTGGAGGAGGCGGCGGTCATCAAGGGACTGGCCGTCCAGGGGCAGGATGACTTGGTTGGAATGCTGCGGCTGGGAGTGATTTACACCATCGGCCCTTACCTGTTGCCGCACCTGATCCCGCGTTTGCATCGCCGTGCGCCGGGGATGCCGCTGCAAATCGAGGAGAACTACACCGCAGTATTAAATGAGCGGCTCAAGGATGGCGATCTGGACGTGCTGATTTTATCGCTGCCTTTTGAGGAAGCCGGGATTCTGACGCAGCCGGTGTATCAGGAACCCTTTGTGGTGTTGATGCCGACCGGTCATCCACTAGAGCACGTTGCAGTCATCGACTCACCAACGCTGGCGGAACAGGATTTGCTGTTATTGGGACCCGGCCACTGCTTTCGCGACCAAGTGCTACAATTCTGCCCGGAATGTCATCAGTTGAGCGTGGCTTCAAATACGATGCAGAAAACCCTGGAGGGCAGTTCGCTGGAGACGATTCGGTTGATGGTGGCGACCGGGATCGGGATTACCGTGCTGCCCTATACCTCGGTCAGCGGCTACGCCCATATCAGCGATCTGCTCAGCGTCCGGCCCTTCGCCGAGCCGGTCCCGACCCGGACCGTTGCGCTGGCCTGGCGGAAAAGCTTCCCGCGCCAGGGCGTGATCAAATTGTTGCATAAAGCCATTCGGGCCTGCCCACTGGGCGAAGCGGTCCGGATTTTATAAGTATCTCGGGGGGCTGGTCCATGAGGTTGAAGAACGATGCAAATAATCCAGAAAAAAATTATAACGACTGATGCATTGAACGAAAATCTCGGGGAAATTACTCGATTGCAACCCGACATTCTATTGGTGTTTGCGTCAACAGATTTCTTTATAGTCCCCAATTTTA
>JAUPTV010000214.1 GCA_030917925.1 Pseudomonadota bacterium | reverse complement strand
CGCTTATAATACCGGCCTTTCAGTCCATCAGTCCTCACCTACGGAGAACTTCATGTCTATCACGGTTAACGGCGTCGAAATCAGCGATGCCGCCCTTCATGCCGAAATGCAACACCATCCTGCGCCATCACGGGAAATGGCCGAGCATTCGGCCCGGTTGGCGCTGGTCGCCAGGGAATTGCTGTTGCAGGAAGCCGCCCGACTGAACATCACTGACGCTGATGAAGAAGAGCGGCTGAATACGCTACTGGAGCGCCAGGCACAGACCCCGGAGCCGGATGAAGACGGTTGCCAGCGCTTCTTCGCCGCTAATCGCCCACGGTTTCGCACCAGCGATCTGTTTGAAGTCTCCCACATCCTGTGTGCAGCGCCGCCCGATGACGATGAAGCGCGCACGACCGCGCGCCTTCGCATTGAAGAGGCTCTTGCCCAACTGGCGCAGGGTACGGCCTTCGCCGAACTGGCTGCGCAAATCTCGGATTGTCCTTCTAAAGAACAGGGCGGCAACCTGGGCCAGATCGCCATGGCGCAAACCGTGCCGGAATTTGAACAGGTCATGGTCAGTATGCAGGAAGGCGAAACGTCAGCGCAGCCGGTGGAAAGCCGCTTCGGCTTTCATATCCTCCACCTGCACAACAAAATCGCGGGGCACCCGCTCGACTATCCGCAGGTGCGCGAACGCATCGCCAGCTATCTGCGCGAGAGCGGACAGCGCCAGGCGATTAGTCAGTATTTAGCATCGCTGATGAAAAACGCCGATATTCAGGGGATGGAATTACCGGACTCGTCGCTCGTTCAGTAGCTAACGATGAAGACACTGGGCATTAGCGGCTGGAGTGGCTGCGGTAAAACTACGCTGATGGTCGCCCTGATTCCGCGCCTGCAGGCGCGGGGTTTAACGGTGTCCACCCTCAAACACGCCCACCACGACGTGGACCTGGATCGCCCCGGCAAAGATACCTGGCGGCATCGTGAAGCTGGCGCTCAGGAAGTGTTGCTGGCGACCGGCCGCCGTTGGGCCTTGTTGCACGAATTGCGCAGACAGCCGGAACCGTCCCTGGCGGAACTGCTGACCTATCTACAACCCGTGGATCTGGTGCTGGTGGAAGGCTGGAAACGCGGCGCGTATCCCAAACTGGAAGTGTGGCGACCGATGAAGGAAAGCCAATCGCCACTGTTCCCTGATGATCCGACGATTATCGCCGTCGCCAGCGATCCGCTGATTGCCCCCGCACACCATGGCCGACCGGGTTTGCCCGCATTGCTGCTCAATGATGTCGAGGCTATCGCACGGTTTGTGGCGGATTTCGTCGCCGGTCCGAATGCTACTGATCAGGATAAACTGTGTAAATTGCGGTAAACTTGCCATTCAAACCGTCATCGATGTTATCAAAAGAGCGCCTGACGCTGCTGAGACTGATTCGAGTTTGATGGGTAATGAAAAGAACAATTTACTTGCTGATAGTCCTTTGGAGTGTAAATCTGGCGCTGGGTCTTTATGTACTGGTCGACACCCAGCATGATCGGGTACTGGCTGAGACGCAGGCGCGTGATAAAGCATTGTCCCTGGTTCGCCTGGTTGCTGAACATACGTCGGCCACCCTTCAACAAGTGAACATTGTTCTCTTCCATCTTCACACGTCTGCGCATACCGATGCGCTCCACGGCGCTCTGAAACATGATCGACAACAACGCGCACAGGTTGAGCGACTGTTGGCCGAAGATCAGCACCGGGTTCCCGGTCTGATCAATCTGATGCTGGCGGATGCCAATGGCCAGATCTTGGCCGCAGCTTTGAAAGTTCCCCCGGACACAACGATTGCGGACCGCCGCTATTTTCAGACCTTGAAAAGCCAGTCCGATGATGCACTGGTTATTTCCGATCTGGTGCAAGACCGCATTTCGAAGCAATGGGGCTTACAAATCGCCCGCCGACTGACCTTTCCCGATGGCCGCTTTGCTGGAGTGCTGGTCGCCAGCCTGGGGGTTGATGCGCATTTCACAGCTTTTTACCGCACACTGCCCCTGGGGCAAAACGCAGCGCTGGCCCTGATGGACCACGAGCTGCGTCTGCTGGTGCGTTATCCTCAAATCGAAGGTGTGATCGGCAAACATCTGTCAACCCCCGAGGTTGACGCCCTGATTGCCCATGGCGATACGGAAATTGTCACCATGGCTGACTCTCCCGTCGACCAGGTTCGCCGACTGGCGGCTATTCGTAAACTCGATTACTTTCCCCTGTACGCGATAGTGGCGCTGGCCGATGACGATTACCTGGCCTATTGGTGGGGTCAATTACCCCGCCCTAAAGGGCGAGGCTTGTAGCTGTACTCCCCGCATCCATTCGGATCATGGCACGCAACGTTTGCCTTAATTCCGGGTTATCACCGAGAAACCCGGAGGCAGGTGGGCCGATTGACACCTTTGGCAAAAAGGACTCTGGCGAGTG
>JAUPTV010000213.1 GCA_030917925.1 Pseudomonadota bacterium | reverse complement strand
ATAGTTAATGTGGCGTTTTTTTAAACGCTAGAGGGGATTTTTTGTCTTTTTTATTAGGTAGAAAAAATACTTGTTTGGCTTATTGAAAAGTAGAGTTGAATAAGGAGACCGGGAATTGCTGACTTCTTCCCGACCGAGGTCGTCGAGCAATTTCATGCAGATGATCGCGTCGCCGCTGAAAGTTCGGCTCCTATTGTGCGTGAAGAGTGGGTCACCTATCTCAGTAACGGCCATCGCGGCCTGCTGGAAACAACCAAGACGGCGGTACACACGCAGGAAGGTGAATTCATTGGCGTGATGGGCATCGCCCGTGACGTCACCAGGGCGCACGCCTTGATGGATGAACTTGAGCAGGCCCGGATCGACGCCCAACAATCCAACGAAGCCAAAAGTAGCTTCCTGGCCAATATGTCCCACGAGATCCGGACGCCGATGAACGCCATCATCGGCTTGGCCGATTTGGCGATGAACACGCCCTTGAATGATCGGCAGCGCAATTATCTCGAGAAGATCAAAACCGCGTCCGATTCTTTGCTAAATATCATCAACGACATCCTCGACTTCTCTAAAATCGAAGCCGGCAAGCTGGATATGGAGGCCATTCCTTTCGTCCTTGAGACCGTCTTTGATCAGCTTTCCAGCGTGGTGTCCTTACGTGCTGAAAACCAGGGTATCGAACTGTCCTACGACATCGACGATGACACCCGCTTACTGGTTGGCGACCCGTTGCGACTCGGACAGGTGCTCATCAACATCGTCGGTAATGCGCTGAAATTCTCCGCTGGCGGTCATGTCATCGTGCGGGTTGAGACCCAGACTTTTAGCGGCAACGAAGTCAAGCTGCACTTTACTATTAGCGACAAGGGCATCGGGATGAGTACCGAGCAGGTGGCCGACCTGTTCCAGCCCTTCACCCAGGCCGATACATCGACCACCCGCCGCTATGGAGGAACGGGCTTGGGGTTAGCGATCAGCCGCCACTTGGTCGAGATGATGGGCGGACGCATATGGGTAGAGAGCGAACTGGGAAAAGGCAGTACTTTTCACTTCACGGCATGCTTCCAGGCATCAGGTGTGGATCGTCGTTTTGACATCGCTGCACTGAACAGGAAACTGTCGGGATTCTCGCATCGGCCGATCCTGGTGATTGACGACAGTCCGACAGCGGTCCCTATCTTAACTCGTTTGATCGACCAGCTTGGACTGATTGTTGAGTCCGTAACCCGTGTGGAAGAGGCGCTGACCTTATTTGATGCGCCACGTGCCCCTCCCTATCTTGCCTGCCTTGTTAACTGGCATATGCCAGATCTCAATGATATCAAGATGATCCGGTGCCTGCGTGAAAAGATGGCGCTGCAGGGGAGTGATCCGCGACCACCTATCATTCTGATGAGCGCCTATACTCATCAGATGTACGAGATTGACCATGAGGTGGATGGTCTGTTAGCCAAGCCGTTCAATGCGCGCCATTTTTATGTTGAGCTATCTCGTTGCCTGGGATTTGTCGTTAACGAACCGCACACGGATCGGCGCAAACCGGGTGTGCTCCAATGGTCGCGTTTCCATGGCCTGGATATTTTGCTGGTCGAGGATATCGAATTGAATCAGATCGTTATTTCGGAGCTGCTATCCATAGTAGGCTTGCCGGTTCGCCTGGCCCGGAATGGCGCTGAGGCGCTGGAGGCTGTTGCAACCCGGAAGCCTGACCTGATCCTGATGGATTGCCAGATGCCCGTGATGGATGGCTACATGGCAACGCGCATATTGCGCAACAACCCGGAAATGCACAACATTCCCATCATTGCCCTGACCGCCAGTGCGATGGCGGCGGATCAACAGGAATGCCTTGCAGCAGGAATGAATGCGCACCTGGCAAAACCGATCCGCATGGAACTGCTCTATGAGCGGATGATGCAGTGCCTGCCGAATGTCATCCCGCCAACGCCGACCTTCAGGGCCTCGGTAAAACAAGTGGCTACGGAAGCCCCCACGCTTCCAGAATTCCCTGGCATCGACCTAGCGGTCGGACTTTCGTATGTCGGCGGTGAACTGGTGTTGTTCCTGCGGATACTCAAACAGTTCCGCGACACCGAGGGGAAGAATCTCCTGCCGCGCTACCAGCAGGCATGGCAGGAAGACGATTGGAAAACCCAGGTACGGCTGATGCATTCTCTCAAGGGGGTCGCCCAGACGCTCGGTGCGCTCGATCTAGCCGAAACAGCGGTTGCTTTGGAGGAGGCCGCCAAACTCAGGGACGCGGATGCCTGCGCCCGCCTGTTCCCGGAACTCGAGGCGCGGTTGCGAAAAGTGATCGATGGACTCGCCAACCTTGATGCGTTGATCGCTGCCCGTCAGGCAGCGCCTAAACCGCGGCCGCCCGCCGAAATCGCCGCTGACCTTGCCGAAGTGGCCGCCCTGCTTGAGCGCAGGGATACTGCTGCAAACGATATAGCGGTCCTCCTGACACCGAAGTTTTCCGGCACTCCTTACCAGAAGGCATGGCTTTCGATTGTGGCCGCTATCGACGGCTATGACTTCAGGGTCGCTCTCCACGAACTCGCGGACCTGCGGGTAGCCATGGGCACCACCGAGCAAAAAGCGGATACGGAGTAACCATGGATATGCTAACGAAGGCCACGATTCTGTTGATCGATGATGTGCCTGCAAATATCACCAGCCTGGCCGGAAATCTACGTGATCAATACCGGGTCATTTTTGCCACCAATGGTCCCGATGCCCTGGATTTGGCGAATCAGCAACCGGTCGACCTGATCCTGCTCGATGTCATGATGCCGGATATGGATGGCTACGAGGTGTGCCGTCGCTTAAAGGCGAACAAGCTTACGCGGGAAATACCGGTCATATTTGTCACTGCGCTCAGTGAGGCCAGCAACGAAGTCCTCGGTTTTGAGGTGGGAGCGGTTGATTATCTCCACAAACCTTGTTCAAGGGAATTAGTGCGCCTGCGCGTACAAATACACCTCGAACGACATCAGCAGGAAATCACTCTCGAAAGACGGGTTCAGGAGCGAACCTGCGAGTTGCAGCAAAGCGAAAATCAGCTCAGAGCGAGCGAAGCGCGTTTCCGCAGCCTCAGCGCCATGTCTTCCGACTTCTATTGGGAGACGGATGCTGAACATCGATTTACGATGCGGACGGCCAGTACCCAGGAAGCGATGGACCCCACTTTTAACCAGGCTTCATTCATTGGCCTGTTAAGCTGGGAAGTACCATATTTTGCGCCCGATGACGCCGGTTGGAAGGCGCATCAGGCGATCTTGAATGAACACCTGCCGTTTCGTAATTTCGAGATTTCACGCTACGGAGCGAATCATACCGTGTTCCATGTCGCTGTCAGCGGCGACCCGGTATTTGATGCTTCAGGCACCTTCACCGGCTACCGGGGCGTCGGCGCTAATATCACTGAACGCAAGAAGACAGAAATCGAACTCAGGGTGGCCGCCACAGCTTTTGAATCGCAAGTCGGCATGCTCATTACTAATTCAGAAATGGTTATTCAACGAGTGAACACCGCCTTCACCGTAAGCACGGGGTATTCCGCCAATGATATTGTGG
>JAUPTV010000212.1 GCA_030917925.1 Pseudomonadota bacterium | reverse complement strand
GAGCATCACCGATTTCCAGGTCAACACGCCCTTTCCGGGCGGTGAAGCGACTGCCGCTAAACAGGCTCTGCCGGTGGCTGAGGTGGAGAAACTTAGCCAGTTTTACAACGCACTGGCCGAAGTGTGGCTGGAACGCGGCTACCGACGTGGCATCCGGGTCGGACCGTTCGACGCCTTACTGGCGCATTTCAGCCACGAACCCGCAACCTTGCCCTGCATCTGGGGTGATAACTGCGCGAATGCGCTGGTCTCCATCGACGCCCGTGGGTATGTCGCGCAGTGCGATTGCTGGGTGACCAGTTATCCCGAATACCACTATGGCAATATTTTTGAGTGTGAAAATTTTGGCGAGTTACTACGCAATAGCCCGGCTCGTCAGCAGTTCAATGAACGTCCGATCCAACTGATTCAGCGGGATTGCCTGGACTGCGATTACCTGTCCTTATGCCACGGCGGCTGTCCGGTGCGCACCTATAGCGTTTATCACTCCCTGTTTGAGAAAGATCCCTATTGCGAACTGTATAAGTCGATGTTCAGTCACATGCAACGGGCGGCGCGGGATCTGGCGCGGGAAACGGCAGTGACACCACGCATGGCCGCGTGACCATGCCACGCATTTTGGGAAATATGCCACGTGGCATAATGCCCTCTCCCACACCGGGAGAGGGCATCAACACGGTTTAATCTACTGGGGGAGGAGGAACTCTGGCGGTCATCTGCTCCGCCTCATTCACCCAACCGCCACCCAGCGTCTTGTACAGATTCACCAGGGCGGTGAACAAACTACCCTGATCCTGCACATACTGGAGTTGCGCGGTATACAGATTACGCTCGGCATCCACCACCGTCAGGTAGTCGGAATAACCATTCTGATAGCGAAGCGTCGCCAAATCCAGATAGCGTTGCAAGGCTTTAACCTGTGCCGCTTCATCCTTCAACTGCTCGCGCAACTTGGCGATCTCGATCAAAGCGTTGTCCACTTCAGCAAAAGCGTTTTGAATCGTTTGCTGATAGGTCAACAGCGCCTGCTGCTGCAAGGCTTCTGCCGCCTGCAAATTCCCGGTCAACCGGCCGCCGGTAAAGATGGATTGAGTCAGACTGCCCGCGAACTGCCAAGTGTTTGACGACCCCTTGAACAGATCAGATAGATCCGTACTGGCCGTTCCGAGCAGGCCGGTCAACGAGATACTGGGGAAAAACGCGGCCTTGGCCACGCCAATCTGCGCGTTGGCGGAAATCAACTGCTGTTCGGCCTGCCGGATATCCGGACGGCGTTCCAACAGGTCCGACGGTAATCCGCCCGGTACGGTTGGCAACACCAACTGATCCAGACCCTTCCCCCTGACAATGCGGCCCGGATTACGTCCCAACAGCAAACTGATCGCGTTTTCCTGCTGGGCGATCTGCTTCTCCAGCACCGGAACCTGCACGGCCGCGCTCTGGTACTCCGCAATCGCCTGCTGGTAATCCATCTCCGAAATCAGCCCGGCCTTGAAGCGCAGACCATTGATCCGCACCGATTCGCTGCGTGTCTGCAAGGTGGCCCGCGTGACCGCCAACCGCTTGTCGTAATCCAGCAACTGCACATAGGCATTCGCCAATTGACTGACCAGCGTCAGGATCACCGTGCGCCGGTTTTCCTCGATGGCCAGCAGGTCAGCACGGGCGGCCTCCGTAGCGCGGCGCAGTTTGCCCCATAGATCCAGTTCGAACGATACGCCCAGGTCAATCTGGTAACTGTTGGCCGGATTCTCACCGAGCGTAATCCCGCTGCTCTCACTATTACGGGTTCGCGACCCGTCAGCATTCACGCCGACCTGCGGGAACTGATCCGCACGCGTCGCCCCATAACGCCCCAGATACTCTTCCACCCGTGCGGCGGCAATTTTGACATCCTTGTTGTCCTGCAACGCCATCTGGAGCAACTCATTCAGCACCGGATCCTGGAACTGTTCCCACCAGCGGGTATTCGCCAACTCATTGGCCTGCTGGATGCTCACCTGCCAGTTGACCGGAGCTTCAACCGCCGGACGTTCATAATCTGGCCCGACCGAGGCGCAACCGCCCAGCGCCAGACCGACCGCCACCGCCAATAGTGTCTTACGCATCGCGGCGATCCTCCAAGACAGGCGCATCCACAACGGGCTGATCCTTCTTGCTGCCTCGTCCCTCAAACAACCGGAAGAACAGTGGCACGAAGAAGATCGCCAGCACCGTCGCTGCCGTCATGCCGCCGACAATGCCGGTACCGATGGAATGGCGGCTGTTCGCGCCTGCGCCCGTCGCAATAACCAACGGAATCGCGCCAAGAATGAACGCCAGCGAGGTCATCAAAATGGGGCGGAACCGCAACCGCGCCGCTTCCACCGCCGCCTCCATGACCGGCATGCCTTCTTCATGCTTCATCACTGCAAATTCCACGATTAGAATGGCGTTCTTGGCCGCCAGGCCGACCAGCGTCAGCAGACCAATCTGGAAATACACGTCGTTTTCCATCCCGCGCAGCCAGACCGTTAACAAGGCACCGAACAGACCAAAGGGTACCGCCATCATCACGCTGAACGGCAGCGACCATTTCTCGTACTGCGCCGCCAGGATCAGGAACACCATGATCAACCCATAAACAAACACCAGGGCTGATGCGCTACCGCTCTTTTTTTGCTCGAACGTCTCGCCGCTCCACGCAAAGGAATAGCCTTCCGGCAACACCTCCCGCGCCAGAACTTCCATAGCGGATGTCGCCTCTCCGGAACTGAATCCCGCCGCAGCGCTACCAGTAATCCGTGCAGCCGGGAAGCCATTAAAGCGGGTCACCAGATCCGGCGCAGTGGTGTTTTCCAGTTTAACCACCGCTTCCAGCGGCACCATACTGCCATTGGTTGAGCGCACATAGACCTTCTTCAGGTCATCAGGCCGGGACCGGTATTCCGGCGCGGCCTGGACGATGACTTGCCAGACCCGGCTGAACTTGTTGAACTGGCTCACATACGTCGAACCAAACAGCGTTTGCAACGCGCCAAACACCGTCTCGACCGGAACGCCCAGCGT
>JAUPTV010000211.1 GCA_030917925.1 Pseudomonadota bacterium | reverse complement strand
CTCTTCCGATCTCATTGACATACTGATCGGTGACTTTATCAAGAGAGTCCAGTTCCTTAAGAGCATGATCAATCTGCTGTATAGCATTGTGATTTTTATCAGGCAGGCTTAGTGCGTTCTGAACTTTATCCAAATGGCTTAAAACCGCTTTGTAAGCCGTAGACATCTTGATCGCGCCGAATAGGATGTCATCCTTGGGCCGACCACATTTTTCAATCATGCGTTCGCGATCCGGCAGGACTTCATGGCGGGCCTGGCTGTACAAGGCCAGCGGTGGATCGGCTTTAACGATTTGCTGGTCTTTTAATGGCGGCACATCAGAAGATTCATCAACTTTTGGCAAGGATGATTGATCGATTTTTGGTGGGTCTACCTGCTCAATGGACAATCCGCTGAAAGATCCGGAAATGGGTTGTTTTTCAACAGTCGTTTCATGAACAGATTCGGATGACAGAACCGATTGACTTCTCGCTACCACGCACATAATCAGCCTCCTTAACACCAGGTATAACCGGAGATTTTTAATGCTCAACACTTCACAAAAAGAAATTTTCAGGGAAGTGTTGAGTAATGCACTCAATAAACAAGGTCGATGTGCAGATATTCAAACACGCAAGATGGCCCGCGCCGTCTCCATTTGGTTCTGGGAAATCTGCTGTAGCATTTGGCGCACGTCTCCCATCATTTGCTGCATACGACTCTGGTAGTCGATTAATTCGTCGCGTTGGGCACCCGCCTTGGTGGCTCTGGCCTCGTCCTCCTTGGAATCTGCTTGTTGATCCGCCGCGATATAGTCCGCGATGCCCTTACCGACACCTCCCACACCGCTGGCCATACTCGCAAAACCTTGCCATTTCCCAACGGTCGACTGGCTGAGTGCGTTGAAGCTGCTCGACTGAGCGTTAAGACCTTTGATCTGGGCGGAGATCCCTGATCTTTCACTGGTACTGAGCAGCTCAATACCCTCACCGGGAGAGGCCTCTTTACCGGCCAGTTTGTTACCGAGCTGGGTAGCTTCCTGGGATTTGGCCAGCCCTTTACTGGCATCAAGACCGCCTTTGACGGATCCGATAGTCGACAGAATACCGCCTGCGATACTCAAACCGCCCATGATCATTGCCCCAACGAAGGCGGCTACCGCCGAGTCGCGAATGTCTTGAGCTGCATTTTTCAGTTCAGCGACCTGGACATTTAACTGCGCCTGACGCCCCTCTTGAGCGGAGTTACGCTGCTCTTGGGCGACCTGATGGAACAGGGCAAGAATCTGGCCCAAATCAACGAAACCTTGTTCCCCAAGGTTGTTAAGCGCATTAGATGCTCGCTGTGTACTGCCATCAGGCAGAGGCGCGGGTTCGTCCAAAACCAAGGGGTACTGATAGGTGACGGTAAAAGACCCATCATCATGAGCGACCGTTTTCAGAACCAGGGCGTCTTGGTCAATCTTGCCCTCTACGCCTTGATTCTTCAGCTCCTGCTCGAGGCTAGCGAGAATTTTCTGGTTAGCCTCGGTCAGGGTTGTAGTCGCAGTAAACGTCATACTGTTGGAAATCGTGGTCATGCGCGGTTCTCCAGCCTGAACGGGACTAAACACCCAGCTTCTGGGTGATGGTGGACTTGGTTTCGTTAGATGCGGACAGCGCCTGCATCGCGATAGATGCGCCTTCCTGCATTTCGTCAAGAATTTTCTTCAGCCGTTTCAGTTCTTCCTCCATCAGTGCCTGAAGTTTGAGCATGGCGGCTTCAATTTCCTTGGCGTTAGCGCTGGCATCAGCGGCGTCTTTGTTCAGGACGCCGGTAGCAATTGTCGACGAACCTTGACCGACCATTGACAAACCGTTAACGACACCGGCTATCACCTTCGCTGCGGTGACGGCGGTACTGATATTGGTTCCCGCTTGTACGACGCCACCCATCGTCTTGGCCAGTATGGGGAGCTTGGCGACCAAGGTAGCCGAGGACGAGGCCAGCCCAGTGCCCAGACTCCCCAGCGCCAGGGCAATCTGGACACCCATCATGACATACATGAAAATTTTGGCCGCGTCCTCACCGAACTGTTTGGCCATCCATTCCATACCTCCCGCTTCGGTGAAAATCTGCATACCCAGTCCGATCACAGCGCTGGCTAACAAGAGCGAACCGGCTACCACGCCTACACCAGTAGCGATCATAGCGACCGCAAGCACCACCGCGGCGATGGCGGCGATCCAACCAAAGACCTTGCCGAACGTGCCCGACTTTTTGGCGTCAGCCATCTTCTCGATGGATTCTTCCAGTTGTTTGATCCGTTCGTCGTTCTCGTTGGTCTTCTTGGCCAAATTGGCTTGAATGTCGTTTTTCGAGCTGACCGCTTGCTGATCCATGACCTTGGATTGCAATGCTTGAAGAGCCAGCATCATGTCTTCCATGCTCATCATCTTCGGCGGATCCAGTACGGGCTGGCTTGATCCGTCGCCTTGGGTTCCCACAATTGGCAAGGGCGTGTTGACTGGCTTTTTCTGACCTAGGGTCGGCACCAAAGGGTCATCCGGAGTGGTGATACCCAATGTTCCCGGCGATTTCGTGGAACCAATGCCATCCATCGCTTTACCCTCCCTGTCCGGAGTTATTTTGCAATAACCCGAGCATAGCCTCGGCCTGGCTTTTCACGCTCGCCCATTCCGGTTTGTTACTGGAAAATTCCACCGCGGCAGTTAATCCACTGATGGCGGCGTCCTTGTTGCCTAGTGCGATGTGGCAGTTCGCTGCCTGAAAAGGCGCACGCGGGTCGTTAATATTGAGTATCCCGGCGAAGGAATAGGCATCTACGGCACCGCTGAAGTCTTTAATCATTTGCCGGGTGGCACCTAATCCCATCCAATACTTGTGCTCCAAGTGGTCAAAGTAGCAAAGGAACTGAAATACCTTGTGGGCTTGATCCAAATTGCCAGCGTTATAGGCGTTATAGGCGACACCATATATCGCCTCCATATTTTCAGTGGTTAACCCTTTTACATCCTTCAGGGTCTTCCCATTCTGCATGAAATCAAGCATCAGGCGTTCCATTTCCTCGGGTGTGAAAGCCGGGATCGCCTGGGTTATAGCCTCGTGAGTAGCGGTATTAGACATGAGCAGAATATCCTCTGGAATTAACGCATGTTACCAGTGATGGTATTCAACGACTGGTAGTACTTGGAAATGAAATTACTCAGCGCCTCAAAGGTCTGGTTGTACTTGTTCATGGTCGACTGCAACTGGGTCATGTCCAATTGCGAACTACTGGTTGAACTATCAATCGAGTTCTTGATATTGGTAGTGACCAGCGCGATTTCTTCCTTGGAATATTTGCCATCCTTATCCTCATTTGGCGTTGTAACGCCGCGACGGTCCAAGAAGGTCTGTAGCGAAGTCTCTTCCAGTTTACCCGTTGTGGTATTAAGCGCCGTGATCTTGACGTCGTTGAGATTACCACCGGATTCACCATACTGATTGGCTAGCGACATCGCCTGGTTCAGTTCCTTGAGTCGTTCATTGTTGTACTGAATCTTGGCAGCTTGATCGCGCACCATACTGTCCAGCAGTTTAGCCCGTTCACTTTGTACGCTGAACATCAATGTGGCCAAATCTATTTCACCCGATCCAGGCAGACTCAAACCTACCGGCGAATTATTGCTGACGGTTTCCATTTTAACCCCCTAATCTTTATGGTTGACTAAATGCGTACCCGGTTTGGAGCGATTCGCACCCGACCGGCTGATTGCTGGGATTTCGCCAGTTCTACCGCATGGCGAGCTTCGTTCTCGACTTCAGTGCGAAACGCAGCCAATTCGCGTTCCGCCTGCTCCCGTTCCGCCGGGCTGACCCGGCTACTTTGCAAATAACGGGCGGCATCCCCCGACTGAACCCCGATTTTCTCGTACAGCGCTTCAGTTTGGGCTAACTGTCCATTCACTTCGACTAGCAAGGTGTCGATTTGTTGACTGACCGCCCGTGAGCGGTCCTGGGTTGCTTTGGAATCTTGCATTTCATCAGTCCTCGGAACAGGTTTTAGTGGGTTTGATCAGCGGATATTACCGGTGATGGTATTCAACGACTGGAAGTACTTCGACGTGAAATTACTCAGGGCTTCAAAGCTCTGGTTGTATTTACCCATGGTGGATTGGAGCATAGTCATTTCAAGCTGTGAGGAGCTGGTCAGGGAATCGCGTTCACGAGTGAGATTATCCATCAAGCCTTTATACTCCGCTGCGGTGAGTTTGCCATCGCCATCACTGTCGGTGTAAGGAATCTGTGGATTAGCCGCGAGAAAATCCTTCATGGCTTGGCTCATTTCCACATCGTTGGTTTCACTCGCTACTTCGTTTTGGAGCGCCGCGCCCATAGCCTGATTGCTGCGAATCTCCACTTGCTGACCATTGGCATCATCGGTGGCAGTCCAGTCACCGACGCCGCCAGTACCTTCCCGGAAGATATAGCCATCATTGGTCTTGGCGTCTATGGCCCGACCCCCGGTATCGCTATCCGTGTAGGTCACGTTGTTATTGTCAATACCATTGACCTTGACAACCTCGTCGCCTCGGGTAATGGTCAGCGAACTGGTGACGGTCATGTTCGGGTTGCCGCTCCAAGGTGTCGTACCCACTGAGATTTTGGTGCCATCTGCCAACAGAAAAGTGGCGTCCTGCTTGAAGTCCCAGTCGGTCGTGCCATCTGCGTTTTCATCCACATGCGGATCACCCCAAATCTTGACTTTATTGCCATCCTTGTCAATCAATGTCCAATCCTGATTGGTATTTGGTTTTGGCACTTCCAGCGTGTAATCGTCACTGATCTTGATGGTAATCTTGCCACCGGCCTCGGTGGCGCTTAATTGATTGGTTTGATCCAGAGCATTGGCCCTGGATTGATTAACCCCCCCTTCGTTAAGCAGGTTGTTGATATTTTTCAATGTGGCATTTTTCTGCTGGATGGCCCCTGCCTGGTCACGCACCTGCTGATCCAGCAGTTCGGTGCGTTGTAGCATCACGGACGCCATCAGGGTTTGCAGATCTACATTATCTGCGCTGCCCATTTGTACGTTAGACACAGACTGGGTGCTAACACTGGGTGTAGTCATGGGTAAAAACCTCCTCGGGTTACTTTGAAGAACCAGCCCCGATGTTGAGCTGGTTATTGATGTAGTTTCTCAACGTCACAATGCTCTGGACCATCGGATTAGCCCTGGCGCGTTCGATATAAGTCTGCAGATGACGGCGTTCCAATGCGTATTGACGCAGGGTATCTTCCACCTTCTGCTGCTTCTTGGCCTGCTCGACCAGCATCTGCTGCAATGGGGTTCCTGGATCATGATCTGCCGATGGCATGGGTATTCTCCTCGTGGGTTGGGGTGGTGTATCAACAAAAAAGCTTATTTAACTTAAATAGAATTCTGTTTATCTTCTGAAAGCCGGTTTTAGTCACTAAGTCGCGCAATACCCACTTCAACTTTTCAACGCCTTATACTGTATCTGCGCTAATCGGATTCGTAGCGATTGAACGCTTTGACATAGCCAGGGGTTTCCATCATATTCAATTAAATGTGCATCAAAGAACCGCTGGTAAAATCGGGTTAGACGCAGATTCGATAAACCATTTTCATGTCGGTAACTATAGGTTGAAATGTAGCCCATGATCCGGTTCAGTTCAAATTCAGGTTGAGTGCACAATTGCAGAAACCATACCAAGTCGGCAAAAGGGTTGCCGAGGGTTCCAGTTTTTTGTGTCAGTCGGCGGTACAAGACGATGAGCAGCAAGCCGGGTTCGGGTCGCCGATAGACCATCTCGCACTGGCGGATGCGAAACCGGGGACCGATGTACATCGAACCAGGGTAATCGGAGAGATGATGGTCAGTGACGCAACAGCCATGGGCGCGCAGGGCGTCCCGCAATGGGTCGTGGATTCGATAATCAGTCATGGATGAATCGTCCAGAATGAACTGAAATGAACCGGAGGCGTCCAGGATGAACCGGTTTGTTGGCGGTGAAGCTTGGCAGTCCGCATAAAATCTAGCACACTGTAGTTTGAAAACCAGTAAACCCCTTCACCTTAGTCGATAAATAACGATGGCTGGCGAACTTGAAAACCTGTTAACACAATTTGTCGCACGCTGGAGCCTGGATGAACTCAGGCCCGACGAGCAAAATCGCTACGCCCTGGTGCTGGATGGCGACTTGCGCATTACGCTATTTCAAACAGGCCACCAGATTTATCTGGAGGGTCATCCCGGTGCGCTGGCGGAGGATACGCGGCAGGCGGGCGAACAACTGGGTAATATTCTGCGTAAGCATTTCGCCGGGCTACAGACGCATGAAGAGGTGCTCAGTCTGGACCCGACCAGCGATGATCTATTATTGTTTCGCGGCCTGTCGGCGCGGACGCTCGACGTGACTGACCTGGAAAAAGCGATTGAAGCCTTCTCCAACCAACTCGAATTCTGGAAGCGTGAGTTATCATCAGGACCTATTCGCCTGGCACCATTGCCCATGCATATTGTGTTTCCCTGATAGCGAATGGACCCCGTGACTGAGCAAAACGCCGCCAGTTCGCCTAGCCGCACCGTATTAAAACTGCTTTCGGGACTGCAACAGGGCGCCGAAGCGCGGCTGACCGATGAAACGACCTATCTGATTGGCAGCGCCGATGAATGCGACATTGTGTTGCAGGCGGAAGGGGTCGCCCCGAAGCACCTGAAGCTGACCGTACCATCGGGGCGGATTCACCTGGACGTTCAGGAACAACCGGTCATCGTCGGCGACCGGAGTTTGCCGCCTGGCCAGACTGCTGATTTTCCACTTGGGGTGGTCATCCGGCTGGGGGAAGTATGCATTGGCGTTGGCGCGGAACATGCCGACTGGAGTCAGGCCGTGTTGCCGGACAAGATTAAAGTCCCGGAAGCCGTGGAATCGCCAGAATCGCCAGAATCTCCAGCGCCGGATGACCGGGATACAACCGGCGAGGCTGAATCCGGCGAAGCACCGCCGCCTGCTGTAGAAGATCCGCCATCGTTGCCTGAGACGCCACGAGCGCCAGCCAAAAAGTGGTTAGCGGTTAGCGGTATTGTCATTGTGGCGCTGGCACTGATGGTCGGGTGGCGACCCTTTACGACCTGGCTGAACACTGACGCTGCCGCAGATAGTGTCATCTCCGAATCTTCAGCCGTTGAAAAAACCCAAGCTATTCTTACGGAACTGGGTTTACAGGATATTACTGTTGCGTCTCGACCGGATGGCGGCGTCATATTGACCGGTTATTGTGCAACCCGGGACGTTAAAAACCGCTTGACGGCGGCTTTGCTGGCTCAGAGTGTGCATGTGGATAATCGGCTCTGGCCGGAAGAGGTCTTGAAAGACGCCATTGGCCAGACTCTGGAGCGCCTCGGCGGCAAAATACTGCGCTACACTTATTCCGGGAAAGGGGTGCTGCGCGTGTGGGGCGTGTTGCACGCTGATTTGTCCGCTGATGAATTACTGTCCACGTTGCGCAATGATGTACCGGGCATCGTTCGGACTGAATCGACGGTGAAAACTATCGAGGACTTCGCCACGGATTTGCGGGAGCAGGCGCGCCAGGCCGGTCTTGAAGCGCAGGTGGCCATTGCCGTAGCAAGCGCTACCAGCCTGGTGGCGAAGGGTGCCCTGGACGCTGAACGTATGGGACGCTGGAACGCGATTGCTCAATCGTTCGTGGCGGAAACCCAGGGTATTCCCACCCTGGAGGCTCAGGTCGTCTTGAGCGAAGCGACGCCGATGGCGCAACCGGCGGCGGTGGAGGCGGTTCAACCGGTGGTGGAAGCCGTGCAACCGGTGGTAGTTGAGCGGGTCATCAAAGAGCAACCCGCCGCCCCGTTACGCATGGTGGTGCGCGGTATCGTGGTCAGCCCCGGTCAGGTTCCCTACGCCCTGTTGGACGACGGTACGCGCATCGCCGAGGGTGACCGGATTGAAGACCGTTACGTTATCGAGAAGATTCACTTCAATCGGGTGGTCGTCCGCGATGGCTCGAACCGAAAGGTCTTTTACATCGGAGATACCAGATATGACAGACGTCAATGATGAACCGTGGTTTTCCACGCAACAGCAGTTGATCAACGATGAGCGGGGCGTGGAGCGGGACGCTTTGCTGCAAAAACTGGCGGATAGCGCCAGGAGCGTTAAGCGCCAGATGGATGCCGGGGTAACGCCCAGCGAGTTTGCCCAGTTGGATAAAGTTCGGCTGGGGCTTGAGGCCGCGGCCGACGTCGTGGCGAGTGTGTGGCGGCGGTATCATCCCGCCTGAGTAATCATCGACCCAAGAGGAATATGGCAATGAATCTGGATTCACTGACGAATGCAGCAAAATCATCTCAAAGCGGTGTCGAGAACTTAACGACAACCGTCGATACCAACGATATGGCGGGTATGCTCCAGCTTCAGCAGGAAATGGGCAAAATGTCGATGCTTTTTGGCACATTAAGCGCTGTCATTAGCTCTCTTAAGCAGACGGGCCAAAGCATTGTCCAGAAAATGGCGTAAACGACGCACGCCAAGCGGAGACTCCGATGGACTTTGACGACGATCTCATCAAGCTGCTGGCCGAACTCGGGTTCATCGCTGGCGGTTACGGCATGATTCAACAGACGGACGCCATTGTTGGGGCGCTGGAGGCATTGCGCCCGAATAGCGAGCGTCCCTTTCTCATCAGCGCGCTGGCCCGACTGAATCTTCAGGATGCGGCTGGCGCGGAGCATATCCTGCGTGAGCAGGCGCTTAAGGCCAACCCGGATAGCGCCATGGCCATGGCCTATCTGGGTCTGGCGCTGCACACGCAGGGACGGGTGAATGAACGTGATCGGATCTTGGACGACGTGTTGGCGCTGGCTGATGATGAAGACGCCATGGTCATGGCCCGACAGTTACGGGAAACACCGCCGTAATTGTATGTATCCCATAATCCCCACCCTTCCCCGCAAGGGGAGGGCGCTAAAGAGAAATCGCCATGATTGATCCTGTCGTTGCTTATCCACCGATCAGCCCGCTGGTCAGGCTGGATCTGGCGTCGCTCACGCCAATTTCACTGCCACAGGTCAGTGCTGCTGATCAGGCGCGATTTCAGGCCGCCCTGCGTGCACCGCTGGAAACGCCGCCGGTATTGCCCAACATCGTGATAGCCGCCCAGGCTCCAGTGGAGCGCGCCCTGTCGCCAGGCGACGCTATTCTGCAAAGCCTGGACAATATGCGGAACGGGTATCGCAATCTGACGATTGATATTGAGTCGGCGATTGGGCAACCCGAACTTTCTCCGCAAGCGCTCATCACTCTGCAAATGCAGGTCAGCCAGGTGACGTTAAACACGCAACTGGTCAACCAGGTCGCTAACAAGATTGAACAGGATATGAATTCCCTGCTCAAGAGTTCCTGAGATAAAGGACCAAATTCATGCAAGGGCGCTGGTTGATCGGATGGGTGCTGATTTTTGCGCTGGCGGGCTGCCAGAAAGTGGATCTGTATTCCAACCTCTCGGAGAAAGAGGGCAATGAAATGCTGGCGGTGTTGCTGGCGCACGATATTCCGGCAACCAAGTCGCGGACCAAGGAATTCGTCAAACTGACGGTCGCCCAGGACGATGTGGCGCGGGCGATTGAAACGCTGCAACGCTATGGATTTCCCCGCGACCGGTTTACCGATCTCGGCCAGATTTTCCAGAAACAGGGCTTAATTTCGTCGCCACTGGAGGAACGGGTGCGCTACACCTTCGGGTTGTCGCAGATGATTTCCGAGACGATCAATCAAATCGATGGCGTGTTATCAGCGCGGGTTTTGATTGTGCTGCCCGAAGAATCGCAGTTCGGCAAGAAAACCAGCCCGTCTTCCGCGTCGGTGTTCATCAAATATCTGCCGGGTCTGGGGGTTGAGGACGCCATTCCCCGCGTCAAAATGATTGTCCAGAACAGTGTGGATGGGCTGAACTATGACAATATCTCGGTCGTGCTGTTTCCGGCGCGGGAAACGGCCAGTTCTGTGAGAGGCGCGCCAGCGCCGGATAAAACCGACCGTGGACCCGTGTGGCCGATGTTGCCGATTATTCTGGGCGGCCTGTTCCTGCTGGCGCTGGGGGGCAATGGTTATTTATTCTGGCGGATGCGGCGCGTTCAGCGTAGTTATGAGAATGCCACTCATGGCTGAGGCGCTGGGCCTGCCTGACGGTCGCTGGTGCCAGGCTGCGCTGATTTTCAATACCCAGCCGGCGGTCTGGCTGCACGATTCCTGGTTTGATGTGGTGCCGCATGGCGCTATTGCCCGGCGGTTAAGTGCGGTTCCGCAAGCCGCGCCTTCGGTATCCAGCTACCTGTTGCGCGTTTTTGGCCTGGAGCGGAATTATTGTGAAGATTTCAGCAGTCCCTGGGCGCGACTGGCGTTGCTGGACGGGCCAGCGCTGGAGGAATTGTTTATTCACTTCGGGCTGGCGTTGCGCAGCGACGAACTGCAACGGGAAGTGCTGGGCGAGCCGTTGCGATTGTTGAAGCAAGCTTTAGGCGCTGAGCGTCTGAACTTTGCCGTCAAGCGGGCGCCATTGTTAGGCGCGATCCCCGAATTCGCCTTTGAACCGCAGATCACTGATCCTGCCGTTCGCTTTACCCTGATCGGTGCCCGCTTTTGTGCAATACACATTGCCCCTTTCGGCTCGTCACTCCTGCGACGCATGACACTCAAGCTGCCGGTGGCTTGGTCAGCATCGCTGAATGCGCCGGAGTCGCGGTCTCAAGCGCCTTCGGTTGAACTACCGCTCCTGCTACGCAAACTACTCAAAGACCTGTTGCCGACATGGAACCCTTTATTCGCCTGAAACCGGGAACCCTCACGCTCCACCCCGAAATGCGGGTGCTGAAAGCTGCTGATTATCAGGCCTCTGTGGATGCCCGACAGATGCTGACCGAAGCGCAGCATCAAACGCAGGAACTGCTGACCGAGGCCCGCCAGGAATATGAACGCCAGAAGCAGCGCGGTTATGAAGACGGGTTGAGTGAAGCCAAAAGAGACTTGGCCCAGCGGATGATCGAGACGGCTGAGCGCACGGTAGACTATTTCGCGCAGGTGGAAGCGAAGGTCGCAGCGCTGGTGATGACCGCCTTGCGCAAAGTGCTGGGCGAGTTTGATGATGTTGAACTGACATTGCGGGTGGTGCGTAACGCCTTGCAGGTGGTGCGCAGCCAACCGCATGTCACAATCAGGGTGACTCCCGCCCAGGAAGCAGCGCTGCGCCAGCGGCTTAACGAGTTGTTGGCGGGATACAACAGCGTGGGTATGGTCGAGATTATCGGCGATCCCCGGCTGAGTTCGGGCGGCTGTAT
>JAUPTV010000210.1 GCA_030917925.1 Pseudomonadota bacterium | reverse complement strand
GTTCTTCCGCGGTCAAGCGCACCATATATTTTTCGGCCATGTCTGTTCTCGATCCTATTTACCTGACAGGGAGTCTAGCATACCCTCCACTCCCTAAAAACTAGCATGACAGACTACTAGCCTATGGAAACTACAATGATTCGACTTCGTAACCTGCAGCGGTTGATGGCGCGGTATGACTCCCAAGTCGCGTTTGCGAGCGCACTCGGGCAGAGTCCGCAGTACCTCAACCAGATTTTGACCGGGCAACGCAATATCGGCGAGAAGACCGCTCGCAAGATTGAGCAGGCGCTCAATCTGGCGTCGGGGGAACTCGATCAGGATGCGTTAGCCTCTGACCGTGTTGCGAGCGTGCCCTGGCTGTCTGAAGACCATCGCCAACTACTGGCCGAGTATGCACAACTGTCGCCCCTGCACCAGACGATGGTGCGGGAAACTATTCAGGCCTATCTCAAGCTGGAACAGTCCGCATGAAGTACGCACTTCGTTGATTGATAGCGACGATTAAGCCATTCATAGCGAAACCTCAATGACACCTCTTGAAAAAATCTGAGGAATTTTTAACATCATCGTTTCAGCGGTCTACACTAGGATAGGTTCTGAACATCGAGGAGGAGACCGATGCACGTTGATCTGTACTGTGAGGATAATCAGCAGGAATCACGCCCTTTCAGGGTGAAATTACTGGATGGAGCACTGGATCAATTGATGGCGGATGCCCGACAGGCTTACCGGGTCTATGAACTGTTCGCAATCCAGCGACCGAGGGATATCTGGAAATATCTGTGGGTGCACTTGATTGACGTCCCAGCGACGGTCTGGGCGCATTATCAACAGGCCAGCGACCAGATGCTGTGGTACTTGCGCCAGACGTGGCCCACGCAAACGCTGCCATTGAGTGGCTTTGATCAATTCTTTTGCTGGAGCGGCGATGATACCCGGGCCGAAGATCGGTGTTGGCTCAAGGCCCGCAACGGGGCGACGGTGAAAGCGTATATCACGCAGTGGCTGCTCCAGATCCGTGCGGCCCAAGAGGCACTACGCGCAAGTAACGATCTGCTGATTACCCATGAAATTCAGGCGATCACAGCGGTCGATCATCCCGATGATTATGGCCCGGCGCGGCCGTTTGTCCTGACCTCGGCGCACTATGCGTCCCCCACGCGCCCGAAACACGCCCCCGGTTACTATGCACAATTGGGCGAACTGTTAGCCCGGCCCGATGTGCGCTCGGTAGTCTATGGTGGGCGTCATGATTTTCAAACGCTGCGGCCAGCTTTGTACGGAACAACAGCGGCGGGCGGCTTTCAGCCACCGTCCGATTGAAGGGTTGCCGATCAGTTTGCAGGCCGATGAGGTGCCGACCGTCGTCGCCTGGCAAGCGCAGGTGGTGTACGATGCGGAACGACCGGGGCCGGGGGATTTGTGGATTCAGTCGACGATGCCGGACATCCCGGTACCGGTTTCACCGGAGCAGCGCTGCCGTTGGCGGTTGGTGGATCAGGACACCGGGGAGCTGGCGGACTATCAGCGAACGGTCGGCGAGGGATGGGCGTTGTATGAAGCGCACGATCCGCAACAGGATTATCATAGCATCAGCCAGCGCCACTATGAGACGTTGATCGAACGTTATGAGGCGTCGCCGAGGGGCACCCCTGGGTAGCCCGTTCTGAACTCGACCGGGGGCATTTTCGCATGGCCAAGCACCCCTCCAGAATCAACCGCCATCAGGCGGTCTATCAGCGACTGAATGCGGCGTTTCCACGGGCGTTTCCGCTGGACGATGCCGAGATTCGCCCGCTGGCACGGTCCACTCGCGATGATGTAGCGGCGTGGATTGAACGTCAGGGGTTCGATCCGCGCACGGCCAAGGCGCTGCTTGGGGCGGTGCAACAGCAGGGCAGTCGGCGGACGTATCAGGCGACGGTGATCGCCGGGGCGTGGCGGATCAATCTGGACGGGGAGCCGGTAGAGCCGGTGACGCCGGAAGGTGAGGCCCATGCGCAACAGAAGATCGCGCAGATTCTGGCCAAGCGGGCGGCAAAGGGACAGCCGCCGGTCAAGACGCCCAAGGTGAAAGCGCCTGAACCCGCGCCGGTCGCCAGGACGCCCACGGTGATTGTCAAAAAACGGCGAAAGGTCGTGCTGCCGGGGGCGTGACCCCGTTGATCTTACGTAAGCCGATCACTTCCACCACGTCGTCCGGTTGGCGTATCTCCAGGATCATCTGCTGGCCGTAGTCATCAAATCGACAGATGTGCTGGCGAATGTTCCGTTCGATCACCGCTTCGTTATCAGCAGCGTCTACCGTGCCTATCGGTGAGAAGAAGTCTTCATCTTCGTAGCAAAAAAAGACTTTCATTTTCATCGGGTGATGCTCGTGGGGTGTAAATAGCCCCGTCGATGAGTCGGTGTTGCTGAACGATTGGCGGGGGTCCAGTGTATCCAGAGATGAGTATAAAAAGTTTACTGTTAATCATGGTATTTGTGGGTATCGTGATGGCGGCTGTTTATAGCTTTTATCAACAATCACGGATCCAGGCTACCCTGTTGCCGAAAATCACTGAAAATCT
>JAUPTV010000209.1 GCA_030917925.1 Pseudomonadota bacterium | reverse complement strand
GCTCAGCTCATCAACGAAGTGCGTATAAAACCGCTCCGCGCCAATGTCCAGCGTGGCCTGATTGGGAACGGCAATCACCTGCACCTGAATGCCCGCCGCGCGCGCTTCCTGCACCCGCTTCCCCCAGATTTCGTTATAGCTCTCCGGCCCCTGACCGAGCAGTTTGCGATGCAGGTTGGGATAATCCAGCGAAGTGCCAATCGTATTGCCGAACATTTCGGCGACGACTTTGTTCCAGCGCGAACTATAAGCCAGCATGTTGCTCTGCAAACTATGGAAGACCTGCTTACCCCGCGCCTCGGCTTCACGCTGGATGAGTTCGTGAGCCTGTTCATACCAACTGGGCGGCAGCAACATCGCCTCGCCACCCTGCCAGTAGATGGTCAACGACGCCAGCGATTTCTCAACCATATAATCCAGCACCTTGCGGATCATTTCGCCCAGACGGTCGAGGGTGAGCCGATCCGGGGTCTTGGTCTCAAAGCAGTACTCGCAATCGGCGTTGCATTGCAGGGTGGACAGCAGGACTAGCGAAAAATGACTTTTCATCGACTTTACCTTTAAACTTTGGCTTTCAGCTTTTTCTGAGGAGCCACTTATGAAAGTTCTACTGAATGCTGCCTTAATCGCCGCATTAAGTGTAGGCGCTGCCGCCTGCACGGTCGTCACGGACCCTAGTTCCGGCTCCAGCGCCGCCAGCCCGAGCAGTTCCGCGTTCATGAACCGCCAGCAGCAAATTGCTGAGTTCGCCAGTGTTAATTTGGACCGGATCAAGCAGGATATGTCCACCGGCCAAGGTGAATATCTGGCGTCACTGGCCACTCTGATCGGCATTGAATCAGGACGCCAGTCAGCCTTTTTCACGTTTACCCAAGAGAAGTTTACCGTGTTATTCCCCAGCGACCAGACCACTGCTGCCGAAATGTTAGCGGCGCTGGATCGGGAGATGCAGACTGATCCCCGCTTTGGTCAGCGGCTGGCGCTGAACTGATCGCCGACACGTCCAAAATCCCCAGCTCCCCCTTGGCAAAAGATGCACGGGGGAGTGAACGGATCTTCACTATCATTCCAACGATTCGCCGCATTCGCACGGTCCTGCTGGGCGTTCTCCTCTACACCAACGCCCACGCTGATTCCGTCTATTTGACCGAGTTGCTGACTCGCGCTGAGTCTGTCGGCCTCGCGGCACGGCGTGAGTGGCAAACGCTGTTGCACTACCGGCCGTCTGCCCACGGCGAAGGCGTAATCAGCGATGCTGATGATCCACGCTTCTTTCTCGCGCCGACCGGGCAAACCGATCCCTCTGCCGAACTGGCGGCGACCTTACGCGCTTTTTTCACCCACGAACCGGCAGGCGCTGATCCGCAACCCGCTCAATGCGCCTTTATCGCCCGCTACCGTTGGCTGAAAGCGGAACTCAATATCGATGACCGCCGCCTGCCGCCGCAACCCTGTGAGCGGTTTCAGCACTGGTTCCACGAATTGAACACTGAGACGGCGACCCTGATTTTCGCCTCAGCCTATCTCAATAATCCTGCCTCGCTATTCGGCCATACCCTGCTGCGACTGGATCAGCGCGGGCAGACCGAACACACCCGCTTATTGGCTTACACGATCAACTACGCCGCTGACGATTCTGACAGCAACCTGCTGATGTACGCGGTGGATGGCGTCGCTGGTGGATTCAAGGGTCGTTTCGACGTTCAGCCCTATTACCAACAGGTACGGGTTTACAGCGATCTGGAGAGCCGCGATCTTTGGGAATACCGGCTGAATCTGCGTCCCGCGCAATTGCAGCGATTGCTGGAGCATGTCTGGGAACTGCGCGGCATCGAATTTGATTACTATTTCTTCCGTGAAAACTGCGCCTGGCAATTACTGACTCTGTTGGAAGTGGCTGATCCCGATTTGCGCCTGAGCGACGCTTTTACGGTCTGGACCCTGCCCGCCGATACGATTCGCCAGTTAGTCCAGCAACCGGGGTTGGTCGGGGATATTATCGCCCGTCCAGCGCGGGGTACGGCTATCCAGCGCCGTTACGCGACACTAACTTCTAACGAACGCCGACTGGCGCGGAGATTATGGCAAAGTCCCAACGTAGCGGCTGACCCTGAATTCACCCAAATGGCTCCAGCGCGACAGGCTCTGTTGCTGGAACTGGCGCTGGATCAACGCCAGCATCAGTACGCAGGTCGTCAAGAGCCGGGGGATAAATCGCCGCCTGACGCCGGGACGTATCAGTTGCTGAGCGCCCGTCAGAAGTTGCCGGTTTCCGCCCCGCCGGTGGTTATAGAACCTTTTGCGACTCGTCCCGAAACCGGCCATGCTTCGCGCCGACTGGGTGTTGGACTGGGGCAACGGGATGGCGCGGCGTTTGTGGAATTCAACGCACGCGCCAGTTACCACGATCTGCTGGAGCCAGATGCCGGTTACACCCCGGATGCCCAGATCGAGTTGCTCAGCCTCGCGCTGCGTCACTACCCGCAGCGCGGCGGGTTGGAATTGGATCGGCTGACCCTGCTGGACATCACCTCGCTACCGCCTTTCAACACACTGACGCCCCGCCCCGCCTGGCGGATTCACGCGGGCTGGATGCCTTTACCTCGTGAAGATAATCTCGATGGTCTTGGATTTAATCTCAGCGGCGGATTGGGACTGGCGGCGGAAACTGTCTGGCCATGGCGAACTTTATGGTTCGGCCTGCCGGGACTGGAACTGGACTACCACCGGGATTTAGCCAACGATTATCGCGTCAACCTCGGTATGACCGCCGGGTTGTTACTGCAACCGACCACTTATTGGAAAGTGCTGACTAGCGTGACCTGGCTGGACGACCCGTTCGGGGGGCAGGATGCCGGATTGCGGGCGATCATTACGCAGAACCTGGTGCTGGAACCGGATTTATCCTTCAGTATGGACTGGCGCTACTGGGCAGGCGTTACTGAATTCAGCCTCGGGTTACGGGCTTATTTCTAAGGATGGGACCAGTCGTCCTAAAAGCTTTCAATCAATCGAATCAGCGAAGTTTGCGTGCGTCGGCTAAAATAAACAGGTATTCGTGAAAATGGAGTTAATCAGGCAGGATCTGGAGTCCTTTATCGCAAGGAGCTAAGACCCTGTTCCGCAGAACCAGAACGGATTTATAATAAAATTATGAGACCAAACATAAAGTTAGTTCTGTTAACGACAACAGTCTTTGTTGTTGCGATGCTGGCTATTGGCGCGCTGGATGTCTTG